>JACSRL010000571.1 GCA_014879765.1 Anaerolinea sp.
CCATGGCGCCATGACCTTGATCTGCAAGACAAAAACCCGGTTTCTAATGCCAAGCCTGAGCAGTTACGATTTCGATACGGCAGCCTACTCGATCCACATGCTCGCACCCGCCGGTGGGCCAAACAGAAAATGCGGAAGTTTGCGTTGGCATTGCAGCGCAGATATGGTACAATGCCCGGCGAGAGCCACCCATGACCTTGAGCACCTGGCCCATCTTCGGGCATCACTGGGCAGTCGATCTGCTGGAGCGCGGCCTGCGCGCCGGCCGGCTGCCGCATGCGCTGCTGCTGGCCGGCCCCGCACAGATCGGCAAGCGCACCCTGGCCACCGCGCTGGCGGCCGCCCTGATCTGCACCGGCGCAGAGAAGCCCTGCGGCCAGTGCCGCGCCTGCCGCCTGGTGCAGCGGGGCGTCCATCCCGATGTGCGCCTGGTGGCGGCCAGCGACTCCGAACGCGGCCGCGAGGGGGTGTTGAAGATCGACCAGATCCGCGAGCTGCAGCGCGAGGCATCGCTGGCGCCCATGGAGGCCCCGCGCAAGATCTTCATCCTGCGCGAGCTGGAACGGGCCAACCTGCCCGCGGCCAACGCGCTGCTCAAGACGCTGGAGGAGCCGCCGGCCCAGGTGACGCTGCTGCTCACCAGCGCCCGCCCCCACGCGCTGCTGCCCACCATCATCTCCCGCTGCCAGGTGTTGAACCTGCGCACCCTGCCGCGGCAGCAGGTGAGCGAGGCGCTGGCGACGCACTGGCAGGCCCCGGCCGAACAGGCTGAGCTGCTGGCCCGGCTGGCCGATGGCCGTCTGGGCTGGGCGGTGCAGCGTCTCACCGACAGCCCGGCCTGGGAAGAGCGCACCCGTCGCCTGGCCGAGGTGCGCCAACTGGCCGGACAGAGCCGCTTGCAGCGCCTGGCCTACGCCGATGAGCTCAGCCGCTCGCCGGCCGCGCTGCTGCCGACGCTGACGCTGTGGATCAGTTGGTGGCGCGATCTGCTGCTGGTGCAGCAAGGCTGCGCCGGCGCGCTGCGCAACGTCGACCTGGCCGCGGAGCTGGCACGTGAGGCGGCCCGCTTCGATCCCGGCCAGGTCCACCGCTACCTGGCGCGGCTGCAGGCCGCGCCGGCTCAAATCAACCAAAACGCCAACGCCCGCCTGTTGCTGGAGACGTTGGTGTTGCACATACCGGCTGCACAGCCGGGCCCCGCCTGAGTTACAGGAGGTTCTATGCCCGTTGTCGTTGGTGTCAGCTTCCGCCCGGTCACCAAGGTTTATTACTTCGATCCAGGCGCGTTGCTGGATTTGGCGACCGATGAATATGTCGTTGTGGAGACATCGCAGGGGCAGGAGATCGGCCAGGTGACCTGGTCCCCGCGCGCGATCGGCGAGACTTTTCTGGCCGGCGACCTGAAACCGGTGGTGCGCCGGGCGACTGCGATCGACCTGCTGGAGCGTGACCGTTTTCAGCGCAAGGAGGAGGACGTCTTAACCCAGTGCCGCACCCGAGCCCGCGATCTCCGGCTGCCCATGACCGTGGTGTCGGCCGAATATAGCTACGACGGCGCCCGCCTGGTGGTGTCATTCACGGCCGAAGGGCGGATCGATTTCCGCGATCTGGTGCGCGACCTGGCGCGGATGTTCAACGCCCGCATCGAAATGAAGCAGATCGGCGTGCGCGACCAGGCCAAGGTCCTGGACGGCGTCGGCAAATGCGGCCGCCAGCTCTGCTGCTCCTCCTGGCTGCGGGAGTTCAACCCGGTCACCATCAAGATGGCCAAACAGCAGAACCTGCCGCTCAATCCGCCGGAGATCTCAGGGGTCTGTGGCCGCCTGCTCTGCTGCCTGGCCTACGAATCTGACGTGTACGAGGAGGCCCGCAAGCAGTTGCCCAAGGTGGGCGCGGCCGTCATGACGCCGGCCGGCGAGGGCCGCGTGCGCCGCGTGCAGCCCCTGCGCGAGACCGTCACCGTCCGCCTGGAGGATGGAGCGACGCAGGAATTCGCCATCGGCGAGCTCGAGCTGCAAGGAGGCAAGGGGGGCGGCCGCTCGTGCAGCGGCTGCGCCATGCGTCGCCCGCCGCAGCCCTCGGACGAGGAGGACGAAGAGATGGCCGCGGCGGCTGAGCGATCCGACCTGGATGAGCCCCCGCCCGGCGGCGCACCGGGCAGCAAGCGTCCCCGCTCCAAGCGCCCTCGCCACCGCTGAGCGCCCATTGAATCAAACAGAGGACACTGCATGCAGTGTC
>JACSRL010000800.1 GCA_014879765.1 Anaerolinea sp.
TTCATGGCGCCATGACCTTGGTCTGTGAGACAAAAACCCGGTTTCTAATGCCATGCCTGAGCAGTTACGTTCGCAGCATGAAAGTTTCGCGCATCACCCAATAGCTGCTCAGGCCGGTCTTTGCGTAGCACCCCGGAGTGGGCCTGACCAAGCCGGCCATGTTCAGCAGAATCTCAGCACGAAAATCCCACACATCACCCCGGCAGGTCACGCATCACGTTTCACGTTTCACGTGTCACTCACCGCAGCACCGCCTCCGTCCAGGCCTCGATCCAGCGCTCACGGTTGGCCTCGATGGCGGCGGGGTCCAGGGTGGCCGGCTCGCTGGGCGTGGGGGCAAACTGGCTGAACAGCTCCGGGACGGCGGCTGTGCTGCTGGCCGGATAGACGAACATCTGCAAGGGGATGTCCCCCTGGAAGGCGTCGCCCAGCATGAAGTCAAGCAGTTGGCGGGCCAGCGCGGGCTGTTTGGCGCCGCGCAGGATGCCGGCGAACTCAATCTGGCGGAACGTCTCGCCGGGCGGGGAGATGTTGCCGCTGTCAGGCTGCGTCTTGGCGCCCTCGCTGTAGAAGACATCGGCCGCCGGGCTGGTGCTGTAGCTCACCACCAACGGCCGATCCCCCTCGCCCGCGCTGCCCACGGTGAAATGGCTGAAATAGGCCTCGCTCCAGCCATCGGTCACCAGCAGATCGTTGGCCCGCAGCGCGCGCCAGAAGTCCAGATAGGTGTAGTCGCCCGTCTCGCCAAAGGCGGCCACGGTGGCCAGCAGAAAGGCCAGGCCGGGCGACGAGGTGGCGGGGTTGGGAACCACCAACAGCCCGCGATAGGCCGGCTGGGTCAGCTCCGCCAGCGTCTGCGGCACAGCCAGCCCCTGCTGCTCGAACCAGGCCCGGTCGTAGTTCAGGTTGACGTAGCCGAAGTCCATGGGCAGCAGCCGGCTTTGCGGGTCAAGCTGCAAGTCGTCGGGCACCGCGGCCAGCAGCGGCGACTCATACGGCTCGAAGATGTCGCAGCCGATGGCGCGGCTGAGGAAGGTGTTGTCCACGCCGAAGAAGACGTCGGCCAGCGGGTTGGCCTTGCTCAGGCAGGCTTTGTTGAGCGCCTCGCCCGCGTCGCCGGCCTTGAGAAACTCCACGGTGACGTTGTGCTCAGCCTCGAACTGGCGGATCACCTCCTGGTTAATGGCGAAGCTGTCATGGCTCATCAGCACCAGGCGCTGCGGCTGGGCGTCGGACGTGGGCGCGCCTGGGGCCGGCGGCGCGGCGCAGGCAGTCAACAGCAGGATCAGAAACGGCAGCAGACTCGCTCGAATCGTTGTACGGTTCATGGTTAATCACCTCGTGTCAGTCAGATGGGGCGGGCCCGGTCAGGAGACCGGCCCGAGGACGCTCTGGCCGGTCTCCGACCGAGCCCTGACGCTCTGGCCGGTCTCCGACCGAGCCTTGACGCTCTGGCCGGTCTCCGACCGAGCCTTGACGCTCTGGCCGGTCTCCGACCGAGCCAGCCTACCGCCAGGGGTCAGCCGTGATGTGGACTGCCAGCAACAGCCCACTGCGCACGGCGATCTCGGCCTGGCTGGCGATCATGCGGTTGCTGATGCTCAGCGACGGCCCCAGCGGCAGCTCGGCCTCGTGCAGCGGCCAGTGGACGCCGCTGACGCTGACGCCGCGCGCGTCGCCGCCGAAGGGCAGCAGCGACAGAGTGTCGCCCGGCTGCCCGGCGATGGTCAACCGGTCATGCACCAGCCAGATGGTCTGGTCGCCGTCGGCGATGCAGGTGGGGGTGGATGCCAGGCTGGGCAGGGCCAGCAACGCCAGGTTGCCCAACGTATGGTCGATGCGGCCGCCCAGCGCGCCGGCGATGACCAGTTCCGTGGCGCCGCGTGACAAAGCCAGGCGCAGCGCCAGATCCAGATCGGTCTCGTCCTTGGCTGTGGGCGCGACCATGAAGGGGACGCCTTGCCCCTCAAGCTGTCGGCGCGCCGCCGCGGTGATCGAGTCCATGTCGCCCACCACGGCGTCCACCGGCCAGCCCCAGGCCAGACAGAGGTTGGCCCCGCCGTCGGCGGCCAGCACCAGATCGCCGGCCTGCGGGCGCAGGTGGACCGGTGGGAGGGAGTGCTGGCTGTTGGCAACGATAAATGCGCGCATGAACAAGTTTCCACTTAACCCTGATCGGCCAGGCGTCTCGCCGGGCACCCTGATCGGCCAGGCGTCTCGCCGGGCACCCTGATCGG
>JACSRL010000212.1 GCA_014879765.1 Anaerolinea sp.
TGGCCAAAAGACAGGGAGACTGACCATGTGGGAACAGTTCATGGCGTGGCTGCGCAGCCTGTTTGGGCAACCGGACACGGCTAATGCCCTTGAGAAGCTGAACGCAGCAAACCTGCGCGAGAAAGTCATTCTGCTCGACGCGGAAAAAGAAAAAGTCATCAGCCGCACGGAAAAGCTGGAGGCTGATCGCGAGCGGCTGCGATTGGAGGCGCGCAAGCAGGACGACCTGCGCAAGCGCGAGATCGCCAAGCAGATTGTCAGCCTGGATGAAGAGATCAGCGACAAGAAAGAGCAGCTCGACCAGATCTATCAGCAGCGCAAGATGATCCGCCAGCTCATCCGCTACAGCGAGCGGGTGGATCGCATGCGCCAGTATGGCCTGGAGAAGATCTTCGGGCCGAAGGTCAACCTGGCTGACCTGGACCGCCAGATCCAGGCCGCCACCATGGGCGGGTCGCTGGACATGGAACGGCTGACGCAGGTGACAGGCATGATCGACAGCGCCCTCGCCTATGGGCGCGCCACGACCACCGACGACGATGTGCTGCGCGTGTTGAACGAGATTGCGGGCGACGAAGAGATAGAGAATATGATCGACGACCACCTGATGGCGCAACCCAGCCGTCCCGTCGTCGAAGACCCGGCGGTGCGCCGCGCCCTGGCTGAGATCGAAGGCGAGGACGGTGCGCCGCAACCGACGGCGGCAGCGGTGCATGCGATCGACGATGTTCCTGCGCCAGTCGAACAGGAAGCGCCGGTGGCAGCGAAAGCTCCCTCGATGGCTGTAGAATGGATAAACGATGTTCCTGCGCCAGTCGAACAGGAAGCGCCGGTCGCAGCGGAGGCTCCCCAGGTAGCTGTCGAATGGATAGACGAAGCTCCTGCATCGGTCAAACAAGACGCGCCGGTGGCCGCAAAGGCTCCCCCGGCGGGGGTGCATTCGATAGACGATGCTCCTCCTGCGCCGATGGCCGCACCGCGCCGCGCCGTCGAACCGCCGCCCCAACGCGAAGTCGAGTAGCGGGAGCCAGCCGAAAATGGCCATCGATCTGAGTGCCGGCATCCTCAAGCAGTTTCGCGAGGCGGAGCAAGCGGCCCGCCTCCACCTGGATCGGGGCGAGTTCGCCGAGGCGGCGCGCCAGTTGCGCCGCTGCCAGCAGTTGATGCAGCAGTACGCCGACCAACCCGGCGTGGGCGCCACCGTGCGCCGCATGCGGTTGGAACAGGCAGAGATGTACCTGACCCGCGCACTTCAGGCCGAAGCCCAGGCCAAGCGCGGGGACAACCAGCCCACACCGATGGCCGCGCTGCCCGAACGCAGCGCCGGCGACAATTACCAGACCGCAGCCGAGGCGCTCATCACCCAGGTGAACGTGGGCTGGAGCGACATCGGCGGGCTGGACGAGACCAAGGAGACGCTCCAGCTCACCTACGCCCTGGGCGTTGTGCAGCGGCCGGCGGGCGTCACCATCCAGAGCGCGCGGCGCATTCTGCTCTACGGGCCGCCCGGCACCGGCAAGACGATGCTGGCCGGCGCCATCAGCAAAGAACTGGACGCCACCTTCTTCAATGCGCGCATCCCGGATTTGATGAGCCAGTATTTCGGCGAAAGCAGCAAACTGCTCAGCGGCCTGTACGCGACGGCCGGCATCCACGCACCCGCCGTGGTCTTTCTGGACGAGATCGACGCGCTGAGCCGGCAGCGCGGCGGCGGCCAGGAGAGCGGCGCTGAACGCCGGCTGCTCAACACCTTCCTGGGCGAGCTGGACGGTCTGCAGAACAAACGCGACGACGCACCTTTCATCCTTACGGTGGGCGCCACCAACGTGCCGTGGGACCTGGATCGGGCGATCCTGAGCCGTTTCAGCGGCGGCATGATCTACGTGCCGCTGCCCGACCTGCCCGCGCGCCGGGCCATCATCGAACTCTACACCAGCAAGCGCGGTCTGCCGATGGCGATGAGCCCGGACGACCTGGCGCGGCGCACCGACGGCTACTCTGGACGCGAATTGGAACAGATCACTGCGACCGCGGTGCGGCGCATGGTGAAGCGGGCCAACCCGGCGCTGCTCCAGCACGCGGCCAACGGACAGGCGACGCTGCGCCGCTACACGCTGCAGACCGAGGCGCTGCACAGTGAGGATTTCGAGGCTGCGCTGCAGCAGGTGCGGCCGGCCACCAGCCGCGACGCGCTTGCCCGCTACACCCAGTGGCAGCGGCAGATGGAATTG
>JACSRL010000255.1 GCA_014879765.1 Anaerolinea sp.
GCCATGGCACGCTTCCAGACTACCGTTGAAAGCATCTCTATTGTCGATGGACATCGCCAGCCCAAGGCGCTGAACGTGCGCGCGGTGGAGCCGGTGACGGCCTCGCCGCAGTCTGTCGCCAAGGGCAACCTTTACGTCCTGCTGGAGCTGGGCGGCGATGTCTCGGCCCAGGCCGCGGTCTATCGCCTGGTGCTCAACGCCATCCAGGGCGTCTACTACGACGCGGCCGGCGGCATCACCGGTGGGATCACCGAGGCGATTCTGGCGGCCCATCAGACATTGGCCGATCACAACGCGGTGCATCCTGATGAGGCGCAACTGGGCGGGGTGAGCTGCGTCGTCCTGCGGGGCGAGGAACTTTACCTGGGCATCGGCGGCCCGGCCATGGTGCTGGTGGGCGCGCCCGACCGCGTCGACCAGTTCCCGTCGGAGCTGAGCGACGCCATCGCCCCGCTGGGCGGCCCCGATGCGCCGGTAGTGGAACTGTTCCGCACCAGCGCCGAGGCCAGCGTGCGCGTCGTGCAGTTGGTCAGCGAATGGGTGGCGCGCGTGCCGATGAACAAGCTGGCCACCACGGCCGCCCTGACCGACCTGGCCACGATCGGCGAATATCTGGAGGCGGTGGCGCCGGAGCGGTCGGTGCTCAGCGCCCTGATCATTCAGATTAGCGCCGGCCTGTCGGCTGCTGCGCCCCCGACGCAAGCGGCTGACGATGCGGCGCTCGAGGCCGACGCTGGCGACGACGACGGGGAGGTTCCCCAGACCGCCGGCAAGACGCCCCAGCCGGCCCCGTCCACCGCGCCATTCGAGCCGCCTGCCCCCGCGGCGCAGCCTCGCCGGCCCCGTCGCTGGCTTTGGCCGTTGTTGCTGCTGATCCCCCTGGCCATTGCCCTGGCCATCGCCATCGGCCTCTGGTCGCAGCAGCGCCAGATGCAGGCGCAGTTCGACGGGCTGCTGAGCAGCGCGCAGGCGACTTTGCAGAGCGCCAGCGACCCGGCCGCGCCGGCCGATCTGGCGCGTGTCCAGTTGGCGGAGGCGCAGGGCCAGGTGCAGCAGGCGTTGGGCATCTTCCCCGACAACGCCGATGCAGCCAGCCTGGGCGCCAGCATCCAGACCCGGCTGGACCAGGTCAACCAGATCGTGCCGCTCTACAAGCTGATCACCTTGCAGCCGCTGGGCGGCAGCGGCAGCCTGCCGGAGCAGTTGGTGGTGGAGGGCAGCCGGGTCTTCGTGGGCGACACGGGCCTGGATCGGGTGACGCGCTACGGGCTGGACGAGGTCAGCGGCCTGATCCCCGAAACCGCGGGCAGCACCGTGGCCGAGCGCGGCCAGGTGCTCTCCGAAGGCCAGGTGGTGGGCGAGCTGACCGATCTCACCTGGGCCGCGGCCGGCGGCGAGCGGCGCAGCAGCAACCTGTTGATCCTGGACAGCAACGACAACCTGCTTGAGGCCGACGTAGCCACCGGGCTGAAGCCGCTGACCATCGCCCAGCGCGAGACCTGGGTGACGCCGCGTCTGACCGAGGGCTACAACGGCAACTTCTACCTGCTGGACGCCGGATCGGGCAAGATTCTGCGCTATCTGCCCACGGCCGATGGCTACAGCAACCCGCCCGACAACTATCTGGAAGGGGACGCGGCCATCGATCTCTCCAACGCCGTGGACATGGCCATCGACGGCAACATCTGGATCCTCTACGGCGACGGCACGGTGCAGACCTTTTTCCAGGGGCGTCAGCAGCCTTTTGTGCTGGAGACGCCGCCCGACGGCCCCATCTCAGGGCCGAAGGCGATCTACACCGGCGGCGCAGGCGGCGAGGCGCAGACGCTCTTCATCGCCGACAGCGGCGGCGGCCGCATCCTGGAATACGAAAAGAGCGGCAAATACCTGCGCCAGTTCCGGCCGGCCGACAAGGCCGATCAGGAGAAGCTGCGCCGGATGACCGACTTGCAGGTGGACGAGTTGAACCGCACCTTCTACATCCTGGCCAGCGACGGCCTCTACCGCACCGACATTCCGGATTAGCTGGTCACAATTCCGACCCATTGACGAGAAAGGTGAGCGTAGATCATGCGCTCACCTTTCTCATTTGGGCTGTGCTTGAAATTCTCATTTCAGAGATCATCCAAGGGGCAGCCGGCGCAGCACCACCAGCGTGATGTCGTCGAAGAGCGGCGCCTGGCCGGTGTGGGCATGGATCGCGGCCAACAGCGCGTCCAGCACCTCCTGCGCGGCCAGATGGCGGCGGCCAAAGAGCAGCGCCTCCAGCCGGTCCTGGCCAAAATCCTCGCCCTCCTCATTCAGCGCGTCGATCACCCCATCGGTGTAGAGCACGATCATGTCGCCCGGCGCCAGTGTGGCTGCCTCGCGCGCCAGCGAAGGACTGTCGGTGACGCCCAACGGCATGCCAGCCGGCCGGAGCTGGCGTATCAGGCCATCCTTGGCCGCCATGTGCAGCGCCAGACTGTGGCCCGCGTTGGCAAAGCGAATGCGGTGGCTGGCCGGGTCCAGCACGCCGTACCAGACTGTGACGAACATATCCTCGCGGTTGTTGGCGTTGATGCCGGTGTTGGCGTGCAGCAGCATCCGGTCAGGGGCGATGTGGCTTTGGGCCGTCAGCCGCAACAGCGTCGAGGTGGTGGCCATGAAGAGCGCGGCCGGCACCCCTTTGTCGGCCACATCGGCCATCAACAGCCCCAGCTTGCCGCCGCTCAGGGGGATGAAGTCGTAGAAGTCGCCTCCCACCTCGCGCGCCGGGTCCCAGGCATGGGCCAGCTCATAGCCCTCGATGACCGGGGTGACGTCCGGCAGCAGGCTGGCCTGCATGCGCTGCGCCACCTGCATCTCCTGCGCCAGCCGGATGCGGGCCTGCTCCTGCGCCAACAGATGGAAGTTCTCCAGGTTCAGGCTGATCTGTTGGGCGATGCCGGCCAGGATATCCTCGCGGCGCTGGCTCATGCCGTGTACCAGTTCGGCGCTGTCCACCAACAACGCACCGTGTACCTCGCCCTGCACCAGCAGCGGCGCCGCCACCAGCGTCTTGCTGCCCACAGCCTCGCGCCAGGCCGGCGTCACCAGCTCGCTCTGCGACGCGTCGTCGACCTGCTGCACCCTGCGGGTGCTGACGGCCAGGTCCAGCAGCGGCAGGTCGCCGGGCCGCAGCCGCATGCCATCCAGGTTGGCGCGCGCCTCGCGGCGTCCCAGGTAGTACTGCGCCACCACGAACTCGCCGCTCTGGGCATCGCGCAGCAGCGCAGCGCAGCGATCGACGCCGGTCAGCAGCGGGGTCAGCCGCACGACCTGCTCCAGCATGTCGTCCACGCTGCGGGCGTTGGACACGGCCTGAGACACCTCCAGCAGCGCCCAGGAGATCCACGCCTCCTGCTCGCGCGCGCTGGCCAGGCGAACATTTTCGATGGCCGCGGCCGCCTGATTGGCCACGCCGTTGAGCATGGAGATCCGCTTTTCGTGCAGCCGGATCGGCATGTCCTCGCTGAGCAGGCTGACCAGCAGGCAGCCAACCAGCCGATTCTGCACCAGCAGCGGCAGCAGCACCAGGCGATCGCCAGCCAGCAGTTGCCAGAAGGGGGCGGGCAGCATGAAATCATCGTCGCTGCCCAGCTCCACGTGGCTCAGCGTCTCGGCCAGCAGAACAAAGGCCGGCACGGGGTTTGTCTCTGGATGCACGCGCAGGGCCACCGGATCGGGTGCATCGCCGCGCAGCCCGTAGCTGGCCATCAAATCGAAGGCGCCCGTCTCCTCGTCGCGCAGCCAGACGCCGCAGCTCGCCACGCCGGTCAGCATGGCCGTCAGGCGGGTGATGGCGTCCAGCACGTCGTCCAGCGTGTTAGCCCGACTGGCCACATGCGCCACTTGCAGCAGCACCATGGTCATCCAGGACTGCTCCTGCTGGGAACGATACGACCAGGCCGAATCGATAGCCACAGCCACCTGGTTGGCCAGCGCGCCCAGCACGAACAGGTCATCGTCGCTGAAGCCGTTGTACTCGCGACTCTGCACGTCCAGCACGCCCAACACCTTCTCTTCGACCTTGAGCGGCACGGCCAGCTCCGAGCGGGTGTCCGGCAAGAGGCGCGGATCGTCAGGCAGGTAGCGCGGCTCCTTCGTCACGTCGCCGGCCAGCAGATGCTTGCCCGTGGCCGCCACCCAGCCGATGATGCCGGAGCCGAAGGGAAGGCTGCGCCCCTGAGCGATCCACAGCTTGTTCAGGTCGTGGCCGGTGCTGGCGCGAAAGACCGCGCGGTGTTCCTCGTCCTCCACCAGAAAGACCTGGACATGGTAGTAGCCAAAGCGCCCACGGATCAGCTCCACCACCTTGGCCAGCAGCGCGTCCAGGTCCAGCTCGGCCGCGATGGCGCTGCTGACCTGGGCGATGGTGGTCAACTGTTCCACGCGGCGGCCCACGGTCTGGAACAGCTGGGCGTTGACGATGGCGCTGGCCGCCTGGTTGGCGATGATGCTGAGCAGTTGCAGGTCGTCGGCGGTGTAGACGTTGGGCAGGGGGTGCTGCACCGACATGGAGCCGACCGTGTGGCCGGCCGCGACCAGGGGGACGAAAAGCGCCGAGCGCGGCGGGTGATCGGAGTGATAGCTGGGCTGGGCGGGCAGTTGCTCCATCTCCTCCTGGAAATCGTTGACCAGCAGCGGCTGCTGGGTGGCGCTCACCCAGCCGACGATGCCCGCGTCCTGGCCGCCGGGGAAGGTGGTCGGCGCCAGACGCTGCCCCTCCTGCACCCACACCTTGATGTGCAGATCGTCCCCTTCGAACAGTCCCAGATGAAAGCTGTGGGCGTCGACCAGGTTGCTCACCTGCTGATAGACCAGCTCGCACAGCCCATCCAGGTCCAGTTGGGCCCGCACAATGGCCAGGCCGGCATCGGTGAGGGCGGACAGTTCCGGCAGCGGCAGGCTTTTGCGGGGGAGCGAGGGGCGATCGAACACCGCCAACGGAGCCAAGGGTGTTGACATAGGCAAAGCGATGGGTGACTGCTAGATCCGCTTGGTCATGGTCAGCGTGTTCCCCACCATGGGGTCGAAGTCGAACCGCACCTCGTCCATCAGGCTGCGCATGAAGTATATGCCCAGTCCACCCAGCGGCCGGGCGGCCAGGTCCTGGGTCAACGGCGGCTCGCGCACGGCACCCGGATCGAAGGCGACGCCCTGATCGTGCAGTTGCACCACGAATTCGTCGCCGTCACTCCAACAGGCGACGCGAATCGTGCCGTCGCTGCGGCCGGCGTAGGCGTGCTCGATGATGTTGGTACACGCCTCGTCGGTGGCCAGCTCGCAGGCGAAGACCGCGCTCTCCGGCAGGCCAGCGTGCAGGCTGGCCTGCCGGACGAAGCCGATCACCTGCGGCAGCACATCCAGTGCGCTGCTGACCACCAACTCATCAACGGTCGTGGGTGGGGGGTATTTACCAGCTTCCAACAGCCTCTACCTGTGTGTCAAAGAGCTTGAAAAGCGGCGCCAGGCCGGCCAGGTCGAACACGTCGCGGATGCGCTGCGGCATGGCGGCCAGGTAGACATCGCCGCGGTTGAAGCGCCGCACCGCCTTGGAGGTGGAGATCAGCACGCGCAGGAACGCGCTGCTGACGAATTCCACCCCGCTCATGTCGATCACCATGCGGTAGTGATCGGCGGCGATCAACTCCTTGAGCGCGGCCTCGACCTGCGGGGCCTTGCTGCTGTCGATGCGCCCGTGCAGGATGACAAGGACGCAGCGTTTCAATTCCTGAGTCTCGATGCTGAACTCTGTCATGGCTGTCTCTCCTTCGTGATGCGTGATGCGTAAAATGTGATGCGTGAAACGTGATGCGTGAAACGTGAGTGTGGTTGCTTCAGCCTTCCTCACCCAAAGTCGCCAAGTCTATCCTGAAGCCGCAAGCGCATCTGCCCTTTGCGGCCCTTGCGCCTTTGCGTGAGGCCAATCCGGCCGGTGCGCCGCCATCCGAAGTCTCAACGAGCTTCAGAGATGCACCCCATCCTCACACACTCCGGGGCACACATCACGCCACACGGTTCACATCTCACGCCAGCTTCTTGCCGGGCGGCGCCTCGGTGAAGCTGGCGATGGCCTGCTCGTCGGCGTCGAATACTTTCAGGACTGGCAGCAGGCCGGCCAGATCCAGCACCTGGACGACGCGGGCGCTGGGGGCGGCCAGGCGCAGGTCGCCGCCGAGGCGCTCGCTGCGGAGCAACTTGGCCGCGCTGATGATGACGCGCAGCCCGGCGCTGCTCATCTCGCCGACATCGCTCAGATCAAGCACGATGCGGCTGTGGCCCATGTCGGTGAGCGTTTGCAGGGCAGACTCCAGTTCCGGTGCGCTGCGGCGATCGAGTGTGCCGGTCGGATGCACCACCGTACAGGATGCGAGGATGTCTGTGGTGATTTCCATATGAAGCGGCAGTATACCACGCAGCGCGGCGATGCACAAGCGCGCAGTGACCTGTTGATATCCATCTTTTTGTATGAAATCTAATTCGTCGCAGCAGTAGGCCCTGTGGAAAGGGGGAAAACCTGCCTGTCGCCCTGTTGCACGCCCAGATGCCGGGCGTGCAACAGGGCGCAGGCCCTAGATGTGGGGTCTGCGCAGGGGCCGTTATCCGGCTGGACTGCGGAAAAGGCGCGCTGAACCCTGGAAAAAGCATGGACGGGCAACGCGCGGCGCTTCTGGACGCCTCGCACGGTCAACGGGAGATGTAGGGGCCTGGCGCGGCTGCCCCCCTAGATGTTGTAGGTCGCGGCAAAAACAGGGGCCGGGCCGTGGGGAAACCGGGACGATGTTTTCCAGAAGGTGCGGTTGGAATTGCTGGCCGGTCTGGAGACGGATTGACAAGCGTTCTTCCCTGGGATACAATGCCAGCCCATGAATGTGCTGACCTACAACGTCCATCTCTGGGAAGGCCGCGATGGGCGCATGGATATCGAACGGCTGGCCACCATCATCGAGCACAGCCAGGCCGACATCGTCGCGCTGAACGAGGTGCTGCACCCGGTCGAGACCCATTTCGGCGTCAGCAGGCCGCTGGCTGAGCTGGCCAACCTGTTGCGCATGGACTGGGCCTTCGGCGAGAGCAACCGTGTGGTGCAGATGGCCGGGTGGTGGGGGCCGGTGGGCAATGCCGTGCTCAGCCGCCACCCCATCCTGGACGACACCAACCACTACCTGGCCCGCCTACCCATGACCCAGGGCCGCAACCTGCTGACGGCCAGGATCGCCGTGGAGCCTGAACGCACCTTCACCATCTTCTCCACCCATCTGGACCATGCCTTCGAGGGCACACGGCTGTGGCAGTTGCGCGGGGTGCTGGCCCCCTTGCGCGACTACGCCGCCGAGCCGCACCTTCTGTTGGGTGACTTCAACACCCACGGCCCCACCGGCCCCAACAGCCAGCGGCTGACCCCGCCCGTGGTGCGCGTGTTGCGCAACAACGGCTACGTCGATGCCTACATGGCGGCCGGCGAGGGCGAGCCCGGCACCTTTCCGCTGCTTTGGCCCTTTCGCATCGACTACATCTTCGTGCCGCAGATCTTGCAGCCGCAGTTGCAATCCTGCTGTGTGTTGACCGGCAAGCTGATCGAGCAGGCCTCCGACCACCGGCCGCTGATGGCCACCTTCGCTTGGAATTGAACTGAACAGTGCGTATCCTGACTTACAACATCCACGGTTGGCGCGACGCCCAGGGTCAGAACGATGTGGCGCGCCTGGCGCGCGTCATCCAGTCCAGCCAGGCGGACATCGTCGCCCTGAACGAGGTCTTTCACCCGCTGGTTCCGGCCGGCGCCGCCCAGCCCGCGCTGGACCTGCTGGCCGGCGCGCTGGGCATGACCTATGCCTTCGGCGTGGCGTTGACGCCGCAGTTTGCCTTTGCGCCGCTGGCCTCCTATGGCAACGCGCTGTTGACGCGCTATCCGCTGCTGGCCCATGCCGGCCACCACCTGACGCCGGCGCCGGGCCATGAACAGCGTGGCCTGCTGGAGGCCAGGGTGTTGCTGCCCGACGGCCGCACCCCCTTCTCGGTCTACGTCACCCACCTGGATCATCTGAGCGAGGCGGTGCGCGTCCAGCAGTTGGCCGCCGCCTTGCAGTGGACTGTGCGCGACCGGGCGCGGCCGCACATCCTCCTGGGCGATCTCAACGCGCTGGCGCCGGCCGACTACCAGGCCGATCCCGCGGCGCTGGAGGCGCTCAAGGCTGACCCGCAGTTCGCCCGGCTGGTGGGCGAGGGCATGGAGCTGATCCCGCGCCTGCTGCGGCGCGGCTATGTCGACGCCCAGGCTGGGGATCCCCAGCCCACCTTCCCGGCCGAGCGCCCCCGGGTGCGCATCGACTACATCTGTCTCTCAGCGCCGCTGGCGCCGGCGCTGCGTTGGTGCCGGCCCTGGATCACCGAAGAGACCGCCGCAGCCTCCGACCATCTGCCGGTGTTGGCTGAGATCGATCTGTGAAGGAGACGAACCCCGTGGCAAAAAAAGCAGCCAGCTATCGCATGGGCATCGACCTGGGGGGCACCAAGATCCTGGCCGCCGTGATCGGCCCCGACGGCGCCATCCTGGGCATGGCCAAGAAGAAGACCAGGGACGAGCTGGGGCCGGATGGCGTCATCAAACGCATGGTCGACACGGCCAATGAGGCGGCCGCGGCGGCCAAAATCAGCCTGAAGGCGCTGGCCGGCGTGGGCGTGGGCGCGCCCAGCGCGGTCGATTTCAAGACCGGCGTCGTCTATTCGGCGTCCAATCTGGCTGGCTGGGACGAGGTTCCCCTGGGCGCGCGGCTGCAAGCGGCGCTGGATCTGCCGGTGCTGGTGGACAACGACGTCAACCTGGGCACGCTGGGCGAGTTTCACCTGGGCGCCGGCCGCGGCTGCCGGCACATGGTGGGCATCTTTGTGGGCACCGGCGTGGGCGGCGGCATCATCGTCGATGGCAAGCTCTACCGCGGCGCGCGCGATGCGGCCGGCGAGATCGGCCACATGATCATGCAGCCCGACGGCCCGCTGTGCGGCTGTGGCCGGCGCGGCTGTCTGGAGGCCTTTGCCAGCCGCACGGCCATCGAGCGCGTGGTGCGCGCCCAGTTGGCCGAGGGCCGGCCCAGCATCCTCCCTGAGCTGCTGGCGGCCGAGAAGGATCGCATGACCAGCGGCGTGATCAAACAGGCCTTGGAGGCGCAAGACCCGCTGATGGTGGAGGCGATCGGCAGCGCCCAGTACTATCTGGGGCTGCTGGTGGCCAATCTGATCAACGCGCTGGATCCGGAGATGATCGTCTTCGGCGGCGGCGTGGTCGAGGCGTTGGGGGGTGACTTCCTCGCGCCGATCCGGGAGACCGCGCTGCCCTATCTCCTGCAACAGCGCAACGCCGACAAGATCAAAATCGTGCCGGCCACCCTGGGCGACCAAGCCGGCGTCCTGGGCGGCGCCGCGCTGCTGGCGCCCTTCACCGCCCGAAAGGCTTGACATCGCATGGCCTTCTCCCCCTACCCCATCACGGCCAAAAATGGCCAACAGCTTCGGGTGCGCTATCTGACGCCGGAGGATGGCGATCTGCTGGTGGACTTCGTGGTGCGCCTTTCGCCGCAAACCCGCTACCAACGCTTTCATGTCAGCATGGAGAGCGCGTCCATGGAGGAGATCCGGCGGCGTCTGCCCCCCTTTCTCGACGTGGACCAGGTCGACAGCGTGGCCTTGCTGGCGCTGCATGACGGCCCCAAGGGGGAGCGCGTCGTGGCAGTGGCCCGCTTTCGGCGGCTGCCCGGCGCGGCCGAGGCGGAGAACGCCGTGGTGGTGCGCGATGACTGGCACCGCCAGGGTGTCGGCTCTGCGCTGATGGAGCAGCTCATCCTGGCGGCGCGCGCGCGCGGCGTCGTCCGCTTCACCGCCATGATCCAGGCTGGCAACCGGGCGGTGCATCAGATGCTCAAGGCGGTGAACATCCGCTACACCAGCCACATCGAACATGGCGAGGACTACATCGTGATGTACCTGGAGGAGGCGGCCTTATGAAAGCAGTGGTGATGGCAGGAGGCGCCGGCTCGCGGCTGCGCCCCATGACGGTGGGGCGCCCCAAGCCGATGCTGCCGCTGGTCAATCAGGTGGTGCTGGGCCACATCCTGGACCTGTTGCGCACGCACAAGATCACCGATGTGGTGGTGACGCTGCAATACATGGCCAGCGCGATCGAGGATTTCTTCGGCGACGGCAGTTCCTACGGCACGCGGCTGCGCTATGTGGTGGAGGAGACGCCGCTGGGCACGGCCGGCAGCGTTGCCAACGCCCGTCGCTATCTGGACGACACCTTCGTGGTGATCAGCGGCGACGCGGTGACCAACTTCAACCTGCAAGAGATCATCGATTTTCACAAGGCCAAACGGTCGCTGGCCACGGTGGCGCTCTATCACGTGGCCGAACCGCTGGACTACGGGGTGATTGTCACCGATGACCAGGGGCGCATCACCAGGTTTCTGGAGAAGCCCAGTTGGAGCGAGGTGGCTTCGGACACCGCCAACACCGGCATCTACGTCCTGGAGCCGGAAGTGCTCGATTTGATACCGCCAGGCGAGCCCTACGACTGGGGCGCCCAGGTCTTTCCGCAGATGCTGGAGGCGGGCCTGCCCATGTATGGCTACGTGGCGCCCGGCTATTGGTGCGACATCGGCGACTTCAATGAATACCGCCGGGCCACGGCCGACGTGCTGCGCGGGCAGGTTTTCCCCACCAGCACCTTTGGCCGGCACATCGGCGGCGACATCTGGGTGGGCGAAAATGTCGATATCGCGCCCGACGCCCAGCTCTTTGGCCCCATCTACCTGGGCAACGAGGTGCAGATCAAGGGCGGCGTGGTGATGCGCGGCCCCAGCGTGGTGCGCGACTACACCATCGTGGACAGCCGGGCGCAGATCGACCGCAGCATCATCTGGCGCAACTGCTACATCGGCGAAGGGGCGGAGCTGCGCGGGGCCATCGTCGCCCGCCAGTGCAGCATCAAGGCCAAGGCCGCGCTCTTCGAAGGGGTGGTGGTCGGCGAGGGTTCGGTGGTGGGCGAGCGCGCCGTGGTGCATGCCGGCATCAAGCTGTGGCCCGGCAAGGAGGTCGATCCGGGCGCGGTGGTCAAGAGCAGCATCATCTGGGGTTCTCAGGGCCGGCGGGTGCTCTTTGGCCGGCACGGCGTCACCGGCGTGGTCAACGTCGATCTGACGCCAGAGTTCGCCGCGCGGCTGGGGGCAGCCTTCGGCGCCACCCTGCCGCGCGGTTCGGTGGTCACCATCAACCGCGATGGCCATGCCGGCTCGCGCATGATCAAGCGCGCCGTCATCTCTGGCTTGCCGTCGGCCGGCGTCAATGTGCTGGACCTGCAAAGCGTGCCCATTCCCGTGGCGCGCTTCTACACCCGCGCCATCAAGGCGGCCAGCGGCGTGCATGTGCGCATCTCCCCCTTCGATCCGCGGGTGGTCGACATTCGCTTCTTCGACAGCGACGGCATGAACCTGAGCCAGCGCGAGAAACGTCACGTCGAAAGGGTCTATTTCCGCGAGGATTTCCGGCGGGCCTATATGGACGGCATCGGCTCCATCAGCTATGCCCCTGAGGCCGCCTCGCTCTACAGCCAGGCCTTTCTGAAAAGCGTCGATCAGCAGACCGTGCGCGACGCCGGCTTCAACATCGTGGTTGACTATGCTTTCGCCTCGACCTCCCAGATTCTGCCGGAGATCTTGCAGACGCTGGGGGTCAACACCACTCCCCTGGGCGCACGGGTCGATCCGGCCTACATCTCGCTGGAGCATACCATCTTCGAAGAGCAGCGCCAGCGGCTGGCGGTCATCGTCCAGGCGCTGGGCAGCGATCTGGGGGTGCGCCTGGATGTGGGAGGGGAGAAGATCTTCCTGGCCGACGACCGCGGCCGGCCGGTGTCTGACGTGATGGCCTGCGCCGTGATGGTGGAGCTGGCGCTGCGTTCGACGCCGGGCGGGGTGGTGGCGGTGCCGGTGCATCTCTCCTCGGTCTTCGAGCGCATCGCCCGCCAGCATCAGGGCAGCATCTTGCGCACCGCGGTGGACGCGGCCCTCTTGATGCAGGCCGCCCACAGCGCCGGCGTGCTGATGGCGGCCGACGGCGCCGGCGCCTTCGTCTTCCCCGATTTCCAGCCGGTGATCGATGGCATGATGGCGGTGGCCAGGCTCTTGCAGATGCTGGCCCAGCACAAGCTGCGTCTCTCGAATCTGATCGATTCGCTGCCCCCCTTCTTTGTGGTGACCGCCACGGTGGACTGTTCCTGGGAGCACAAGGCCACGGTGATGCGGCGGCTGCAGCAACACTTCGCCCAGGGCGACGTGCAGGTGACCGACGGCGTCAAGGTCTTCCTGCCCGACGACGAGTGGCTGCTGGTGCGGCCCGACCCCGACCGCCCCCTGTTCCACGTCACAGCCGAGGCCGCCTCCACCCAGCGCGCCGAGCAACTGGTGGCCGAGCACGTCACCCTGGTGGCGCAGTTGGCAGCCAACCGGACCTAGCCGCGGTGAACAGCTCCTACCGCGTTGTCATGCTGTTGACCTTGCTGGCGGCGCTGGGCTGTCTGGCATGGCAGCAGCGGCGCGGCCGGAAAGACGCGCTGGATCTGGGGCTGCTGGCCCTGCTGGCCGGCGTCATCGGCGCCCGTGTCGGGCATGTGCTGGCCAACTGGGCCTATTACGGCGAACGGCAGGCGGCCATGCTCGATCTGCGCGATGGCGGCCTTTCCTGGCATGGCGGTCTGCTGGCCGGCCTGGCCGCGCTGGCCCTGG
>JACSRL010000083.1 GCA_014879765.1 Anaerolinea sp.
CCCGATTCGTGCTGGCCAAATCGGGCACAAGCCTCGACTGCGCGCTGAATTTGCAAGATGAGACCGATGTGTGGGCGGTGGCCAGAGCGGCTGGAGATCCCGCACTAACCCTATCACCCTGCCGGCGAGCAAGCCGGCTCTGAAGGAGAGAACACTGTGATCCGACGACGTATCCCCCACCTCCTGCTGGCATTGGCGCTGCTGTTGGCCGCGCTGCCGGCGCCCTTTGCCGCCGCCGATGGCACGCTGGGCGAGACGCCCAACCCCATCGGCGCGGCCTACGGCTCGACCCGTTCCATCGATGCCGACAGCGACGCGACCTGCACTGACACGCAGGAGCGCGGCGATCTGATCGACTTCCACGCCTTCTCCGCGCCGGGGGCCGCCAACGGCAGCCGCTGGTTCTTCGCCTTCGTGGTCGATTCCGACGCCGCTCTGAACGCCGGCGACGGCATCGATAAGCCGAACTACTTCATCATCCTGGACGACCCCGGCTCGGCTGGCGCCAACGGCAACGACACGATCCCCTTCTGGAGCAACAGCAGCCCCTATGCGGCCGGCTGGACGCGCAACATGCGCACGCTCGGCACGCACTTCGTGGCCTGCTACGCCAGCGGCGCGGACACGCTGAGCTGCGGCCTCTACGACAACACCAAGCAGCCGGTGAACGGCGTGAGCGCCTGGACGGTGACCACCGCCACGCTGGGCGGCCGGCGCACCGTGGAGCTGGCGTTGCCCGACGACGCGGCCGTGCCGGCCTATCTGCGGGACAACAGCGCCATCAACACCCTGCTGGTCTCCACCTACAACAGCGACAACTGGGGCAACCCCATCGACGCGGCCGGCAAGAGCGTGGTCCTGAACTGCCACAACAACGCCAAGGAGCTCAACGGGGGCGGCCGCGATTTCACCGCGGCCGAGATGGTCGCCACCGCGGCCAACTGCAAGAGCGGCGGCCGGCCCACCGACGCCGGCGCCAACGATCGCCAGTGCCTGAGCTTCCCGGCGCGCAGCACCACCGTCCCGCTGACCGACATCGCCGCGTGTACCGCTGAAACCGCCGGCCTGCTGGTGGACGGCAGCGCGGGCACCCGCCACTACACCCTGCTCAGCGAGGCCACCTTCGCCGGCCCCTACCAGGGGGGCGACCCGGCCCACTCCGACTTCCAGGGGGAATCGGCCTCCTACCAGCGCTGCTGGGGCTCCGACCGCACGAACGACTGCGACCAAACCGTCCAAGCCGACATCGTCGACCTCTACGCGCGCGGCGACGCCTACTTCCTCTACCTGGTGGTGGCCGGCCAGTTGGGGAGCATCGCCTCCGGCAACGACGACAAGGCCAACCTCTTCATCGCCCTGGACCTGCCCGACGTGACCAGCAACTCCGGCGAGGCCGTGACCGTGGGCGCGCCCGGCTCGGTGGAGTACGCCAACGCGCCCGGCGGCCATCCCGTCAACTTCCACGGCTGGGACGTGGACCGGGTGGTGGAGGTCGTCTGGTATGGCGACACCGCGGCGGGCAACAACACCAACGCGGCCAGGTTGTGGCGCTACACCGGCAGCCGCACCTGGGCCGGCACCGACATGACCACGGTACACGGCTTCGACACGGCCACCCACACCAACCAGTCGCCCCCCGCCAACGTCACCGGCCACCTCTACTACGGCCGGGGCACGAACACCTTCGAGGTGGCCATCCCCTGGGCCGCGCTGGGCTACACCGCGTGGACGGCCGGCAGCGGCAGCAACCCGCCCACCTGCGCCTCCGGCCTCTGCCGCCCCGCGCTGGATGGGATCATCCGGGTGGGGAGCTACACCACCTACAACGACGCGGCCTATGATGTCTACGACCAGGCGCCGGGCATCGGGCAGGGCTGCAACGGGCTGGGCTGCCACGAGCGCCTCGGCGACGAGTGGGAGGACACCGACGACAACCGCAGCGGCGGCGAGGCCGACGGCTCCCCCTACTCCGGCAAGACCCGCAACAGCTACGACGTTTCCAGTTCCGACGCGGGCGGCCTGGACGTGGACACCATCGAGAGCTACTTCCAGCTCAGCCTGGCGCCCAAGGATCGGGAGTGCATCCCCAGCGGCGAGCCGCTGGCCGTCGCCCTGGCCAGCTTCCAGGCCGAGGCTCAGGCCGATCACGTGCTGGTCACCTGGGAGACGGTCAGCGAGCTGGACAACCGCGGCTTCAACCTCTACCGCGGCG
>JACSRL010000801.1 GCA_014879765.1 Anaerolinea sp.
TTCACGCTTCACGCTTCACGTTTCACGCTTCACGCAATATCCCCCGGCAGCGACGCCTCGATGGACTCTGGGCTCTCGCCCGCTTCCAGCCGATCGATCATCTCGCTCATCTCGCCGTCCATCTCTTCGCCCATCTCGGCGCTCATGCGGCGCATCATGCGACCGATGGCGCGGGGATCATCTTCATCCAGATCGCCGAAGGCGCTGGGGTCAGCCATCGCATCCAGCCGGCTCTCCTCGGAGCGCACCACGGCCACGCGCGAGATCAGCCGGCTCAGCTCCCGCGCGCCGCAGCGCGGGCAGACCGGCGCTCCCTCGGCCGCGTCAGCGAATGTCTTCCACCAGATGGCCACCCGTCGCCGGCAGCCGGCGCAACGGTACTCATAGATCGGCATAGTTTCCTTCTTTTGGGCATAGAGCGGGAATCGGGTAAACTGATGTCGGTGGACTGGCCAGCCAATCCGACCCGATGGATACGACACTTCCGAAGCCTCGTTGCACTGGATTATACCAACCCGCGACGTTTGCGCCAAGTAGACAGCAGAGAAAGAGCTATCATGCCTGAAACCGATGTCACCGACGATCTGTACGCAACCATCCATGCCCCGCGGCCGCTGCTGGTGATTCTCTCCGGCCCCTCAGGCGTGGGCAAGGATGCGGTCATGGCGCACATGCATCACCTGGGGGTGCCCTTCTACCAGGTGGTGACCGCGGCGACCCGCTCCCAGCGGCCTGGCGAGATCGACGGCCAGGACTATCACTTCGTCACCATCGAACAGTTCGCCGCCATGATCGAGCAGAAAGAGCTGCTGGAACACGCGGTGGTGTATGGCGACTACAAGGGCATCCCCAAGTCCGAGGTGCGCAAAGGCCTGGCCAGCGGGCTGGATGTGGTGCTGCGCGTCGATGTGCAGGGCGCGGCCGCCATCCGCAGCCTGGCGCCGCAGGCCGTGGCCATCTTCCTGACCGCCTCGTCAGAAGAGGAGATGGTGGCCCGGCTGCGCGGCCGGCAGACCGAGGATCCCGGCCGGCTGGCCATGCGCATCGCCACCGCGCGCGAGGAGCTGCGCCGTCTCTCCGAGTTCGACTATGTGGTGGTCAACCGCGATGGCCAACTGGACGAGGCGGTGCGGCAGGTGCTGGCCATCATCACCGCCGAACGCTGCCGCGTCGACTGGGAAGCGGTGGTGCTATGAGAATCGAGCCGCCGGCCAACAGCCAGGCCAGCCAGCCCCCGCCGGCCCAGATGGCACAGGTGGGCTTCCGCATTCCCATGGCCAAGCCGCGCTGGACCTTCATCCTGCTGGGGATCAATATCGCCGTCTTCCTGGCCATGACCCTCTTCGGCGCGCTGAATGGCCTGGGGCTGAACGGCAGCCAGGACACGCGCGTGCTGGTGCTCTTCGGCGCCATGCAAAACCAGTTAATCGCCCAGGGAGCGTATCACCGGCTGCTGACCAGCATGTTCCTGCACATCGGCCTGATCCACCTGCTCTTCAACAGCTATGCCCTCTACATCGTCGGCCAGGATGTGGAGCGGCTCTATGGCTCGGCCCGCTTCCTGCTGATCTACTTTCTGGCCGGCCTGGGCGGCAGCCTGGCCTCCTTCGTGCTGGGCGCGGGCGGCGTCTCGGCCGGCGCCAGCGGCGCGATCTTCGGCCTGATCGGCGCCTCCATCGCCTATTTCTACCTGCACCGCGAGACTTTTGGCCAGCGAGGCCAGGCCCAACTGCGCAGCCTGCTGATGCTGGCCGGCGTCAACCTGGTGCTGGGCTTCACCGTGCCCGGCATCAACAACCTGGCCCACATGGGCGGTCTGGCCTTTGGTCTGCTGCTGGGCTGGATACTGGCGCCGAAATACCAGGCGCCGTCGGTTTTCACCCCCACGGCTGACGGCGCGTTCACCCTGCAAGACAGCACCACCGTCGGCCGTCGCCTGCCCCACCTGTTGGCCGTCACCGTGATCCTGGCTGTGCTGGCGTGGGTGGGCACCATGCACTGGAGGGGATAGCGACCGATGTTCGCCGAGATCGCCGTCCACACCCCCATGGCCCGCCGCCCGTTGGGCGGAGCCCGGCCGGAGAGCGGCGCTGGCGACGCGCCCCTGGGCGTGACCTTCCACTACCGCGTGCCAGAAGCGATGGCCGGCGCGCTGCGCCCCGGCCATCGCTTCTGGCACGCGGTAGTGGAAGGTCACGCCCAGGGG
>JACSRL010000204.1 GCA_014879765.1 Anaerolinea sp.
GGGCAACGTTGGTCGAGTAGGCCGCCGTAGCGAGACCCGTTTTGCCTAAGCCCTGATCGTTCCAGCAGACATGGCCTTAATGTAACACCGGCTCAGACAAAAGACCAAAAAGCGAACTGGCGCCGCTAAGTAACTGTTCGCAAATAACATCGTGAGTCGGCTCGGTCAAAGACCGGCCAAAGCGCCAAGTTAATTCTGGACAGTTGCTAAGAGTGAACTTGACTTGGGATCGCGGCGCACCTATAATTCGGGACGCTGCAATTCCCCATCCCTCGCGGCCGCGCCTTTCGACGCTGCGGCCGCGGCGTTCACGGCCTCATGCTCTTCGACCTTTTTGTTCCCGTCAACGGCTGGCTGCACCGCCTGGACCCGCGCGTCAAGATCGCGCTGGTGCTGTGCGGCGCGAGCTCCTTCGTGGTTTTCGACAGCGTCCCGGCGCTGCTGGCGCTGCTGGCCGGCGTCCACCTGCTCCTGCTGAGCTCCCAGGTGCCCATCGGACAGATCGCCTGGGTTTGGCGTCAGTTGTTGCGGGTGCTGGTGATCATTCTGCTGGTCTTTCCTTTCTTTTCCCGCCTGCCGGGGCCGACGGCGCTGGAGCTGGGGCCGCTGACGGTGACCTGGACGGGGGTGCTGGCCGGCGTGGCCACGGCCACGCGGGTGGTGGGCATGTCGCTGCTTTTCTTCGTCATTCTTTTCACCACCCGGCAAAATGAGCTGGTGCGCGGCCTGGTGCGGCTGGGGCTGCCCTTCGAATGGGGGCTCACCCTGGCCATCGCCCTGCGCTACATCCCTACCTTCACCCATGCCGTGGGCCAGATCCAGGAGGCGCAGGCCGCGCGCGGCTGGCAGGTGGCGCGCGGCGATCTGCGCGGGCGGCTGCGCGGCGTCACGCCGGTGGTGGTGGCGCTGATCATCGAGGTGCTGCGCACGGGGGACACCCTGGGCATGGCGCTGGCCGCGCGCGGGGTCGGCGCCGGCCAGCCGCGCACCGTCTGGCAGGAGATTCGTTTTCGCCGCGCCGACTGGCTGGCGCTGGCGCTGATCGTCGCCGCGTTCGCGGCGCTGCTCTACCTCCGTTTTGGCATGGGGCTGGGCGCTTGAGAATGCCAGTGGGCTGGCTCGGTCGGCCCCTGCCGGGGTGCTGCGCAAAGACCGGCCAGAGCAGCAAGGGGTGACGGTGGGCTGGCTCGGTCGGCCCCTGCCGGGGTGCTGCGCAAAGACCGGCCAGAGCGTCAGGAGAGGGCCAGAGCGTCAGGAGAGCTTCCCTCACCGCAACACCCCCGCCTCGCTCAGCGCGTTGTAGAGTTCCTGGGCCATCAGGCGCTGGCCGGCCTCGTTGGGGTGGCCCACGTCCAGGAAAAGCGACTGGCCGGCGTTGGCCGCGGCGCTTTTGCGAAAGGCGGGCAGGGGATCGACGAAGATCCAGCCGTTGGCCGCGGCGTATTGGCGCAACACCTCCTGATAGCGGGCCGCATCGACCCAGGCGCGCGGATCGCGCACCCCCGGCTCCACCTGCCAACGCATGGGCGAGGGCATCAACACGGTCACCGCGCCGCCCTGGCCGGCCGCGGCCTGCAGTTGATCCAGGAACTGCTCGGTGTGTTGCCAGCAGACCCGGTCGGAGCCGACCTTCCAGTCGGCCGCGCAGGGTGTGCTGCTGGCCGGCGTAGGGCTGCCAAGCACCCGCTGCACCAGCCGAAGCAGCAGGCTGTGCTGCGCCAGCCAGCCTTGGCTGCCGGATCCTTGCCCCAGCGCGCCCCACAGGTCGTCGGCCGCGTCGTTCAGATGCGCCTGCACCACCACCACATCGGGCTGCAAGTCCAGGCCGGCCTGTTCCAGCCACAGCGCCTCCTGCCAGACGCCGTAGCCGCTGACGCCGGCGTTGATCACCTCGAACTGCTGCTGGGGGCGCAGGGTGGCCAGCAGGCTGGCCAGTTGGCTGGGGTAGGTGTCCTCCCCGCGCAGCCCCCAGCCGAAGGTGACCGAATCGCCCAGGGCCAGGATGCGGACCAGGCCGGCCGGCTTGGGTTCGGCCACGTCCGCGCTGCGCAGCCCCAGGCTGTTGGTGCGGATGGGCACCTGGCTGCGCCCCACCTCCTGCACGATCTCCTCCGGGAAGAAACCGCTCCAGTCGGCGGCCATGCGGTGGTGCAGGCGGCCATCGCTGACGTAGAGCGGCTGCTCGCCCGCGGCCGCGTCCAACTGCACCCCATCCTCCGCGCCGGCGGCCGGCAGCTCAGCCAGGCTGGCGGAGAGATCGACCCAGCCCAGCCCATCGGCCAGGCGCACCAGCCCCTCGGCCAGCGCCAGCGCGACCAGCAGCGAGAGCGCCAGCGCGACCAGCGTGGCCAGCCAGCGCCGCGAGCCCGCGCCGGCCGGCGCGGCGCCGTCGTCAGGGGAAATTTCCGGTGATTTGTCGTTTTGCATTGCGCTTTATTCCTCGTCGTGCGCCCATTCCACCCGATGCGTGGCGTGCATGACCCGGCGGGTGCCCGTTTCCGCGCGCAGCACCAGCGAGTTGGTCTCGGCCTCGTGGCCGCGCAGCCGCACGCCGCTGAGCAGCAGGCCATCGGTGATCCCTGTGGCGGCGAAAAAGATCTGGTCGCCCTGCACCATCTCATCGCTGGAGAGGATGCGCTGCATGTCCAGGCCGGCCGCGCGCACGGCGCTGCGCTCCTGCTCGCTCTGCGGCGCCACCCGGGCCAACAGCTTGCCGTGCAGCGCCCGGATCGCGCAGGCCGCCACCACTCCCTCGGCCACGCCGCCCACGCCCATCAGCAGATCGACGCCGCTGCCGGGATAGGCCGCCATCAGCGCGCCGGCGATGTCGCCATCGGAGCGCAGCATGACGCGCGCGCCGGCCGTGCGCAGCTCCTCCACCAGATGGTGATGGCGCGGGCGGTCCAGCACGAAGACCACCAGATCGCGCACCGGCTTGTGTTTGACCCGCGCCACCAGGGCCAGCGTCCAGGCGGCCGGCGCATCCAGACATTCAGGCACCAGGGCCGCGGCCGCCTCGCGGCCCACCACGATCTTTTCCAGATAGACGGCCGGCGCGGGGGCCCACATGCTGTCGCGCGGGGCCAGGCCGACTACCGAGATGGCGTCGGAATAGCCCAGGGCCAGGCGCCGCCGGCCGTCGATGGGATCGACCACCACGTCGATTGCGGGGCCGTTGCCGGTGCCGACGTGGACGCCGCTGTCCAGGGGGGAGTGGCGGCCCAGCTTGCCCTCCTCGCCGATGACGATGCGGCCTTGCATCTCCAGCGTGTTCAGCGCGGCCACCATGGCGTCGGCGGCGTCGCAGTCGGCCTCGTCCGGCTTGCCGCGGCCCATCCAGCGGCTGGCCGCCAGGGCCGCGGCCTCGGTGGCGCGCACGACATCCAGGCCCAGGTTGCGCGTGGGCGCGGTTCCGCTCATAGATCCTCCTTCAGGTCGACCGCCTCCAGCAGACCGGCGGCCTCCCAGGCCAGCAGGCCGCCCTCCAGCACCGCCACCGAGGTGTAGCCCTGCTGAGCCAGCGCCTGGGCCGCGCGCAGGCTGCGCCGGCCGGAGCGACAGGTCAAGACAATACGCCGATCGCGCGGCAGGCTGGCCGGCCCGGCCAGCACCTTGGGCAGGGGCAGCAGTTGGGCGCCGGGGATGTGGGCGCGTTGAAACTCGCGCGGCTCGCGCACGTCGCAGATCAGCGGCGGCGCGGGGCTGTGCAGTTGCGCCCACAGCGCGGGCGGGGCGACGGTGGGCATGGCCAGGGTCGGCTGGTCGGTGCGCAACGTCAGGCCGGCCGGCAGCCTTTGCTTGGGCAGGTTCTGGCACTCCTTGAACACCTTGACCTCGCACTCGTAGATGCAGATGGCCGGGTCCAGCACCCGGTAGAAGAGCTGGGTGATCGCGGTGTCCTCGTCCAGCAGATGATCGCGGCCCAGCAGCTCCACGAAACCGGTGGCGCGCATGAAGGCAAAGACCGGCGGCTGCACCCGCACCAAAAAGACATCGCCCCCCTGCTCGCGATAGCTGCGCACAATCCCTTCCAGCATGTGGATGCCGCTGATGTCGATCTGATCGACGCTGACCATGCGCAGCAGCAGGAAGCGCTGCCAGGGATTGGCCGCGCGCACGGCCAGAATCATCTCCTCCACGTGGGGCGCGGCGCCGAAGTAGAGGTCGCCGCGGATCTCCAGAATGGCCAGTTGGGGGCATGAGGGGCGGCGCGGCTGTCCCTGGTCGTCGATCTGATGCACCAGGTGGGCGAAGTTCTGGTCAGGCACCACCGGAAAGACATGCGGCAGGCTGGTGCGCCAGATGTAGTAGACCAGCGACAGCAGCACGCCGGTCAGAACAGCAAACTGGAGGGGCAGGAAGAGGGTGGCGCCGATGGTGGCCACCATGATCAGGCGGTCGCCCTGAGTGCTCTGCCAGATGCGCACCATCTCCTTGCGGTTGATCATGGTGAAGGCGCTGAGCACCAGCAGCGCGGCGATGGCGGGCAGGGGGATGTAGACCGCGAGGGGCGCAAAGATGAAGACGATCACCAGCACCACCAGGCCGGAGAAGATGCTGGCCATCGGCGTGCGGGCCCCCGCTTCCAGGTTGAGCGCCGAGCGGTTGAAGGAGCCGGAGGAGGGATAGCCGCTCAGCATGCCAGCCGCGATGTTGGCCAGGCCCTGGCCCACGAACTCCTGGTTGCTGTCCAGCCGTTGGCCGGTCTGCGCGGCGATGGCGCGCGCGATGGACAGGGCCTCGATCAGGCCGATGACTGCCAAAGCCAGCGCGCCGGGTGACAGGTCGCTGACCATTCGAAAGCTGAGCTGCGACAGGTCTGTCAGCGGCGGCAGGCTGCGGGTCAGTGCGCTGAGCACCGCGACGCCGTACTGAGGCAGATTGAAGATGGCCACCACCACCCCCGACAGGCCCATGGCGATCAGCGGCGCGGGCAGGCTGCGGCGGAAGCGCCGGATCAGGAGGGCGGCCACAATGGTGCCGATGCCCAGCAGCGCGCTGAGCCAGTGGATTTCGTGGATGTGCAGCGCCAGGTTGGAGGCGGTCTCCACCAGGCGGGGGGAGCTGGGAAAGTCCAGGCCGAGCAGCGTGCGCAACTGGCCGACAATGATCAGCACCCCTGCGCCGGCGGTGAAGCCGACGATCACCGAGTCGGAGACGAAGTTGATCAGCACCCCCAAGCGGGCCATGCCCATGAGCACGCGCAGCGCGCCGGCCATCACCGCCAACATGCCGGCCGCGGCGATGTAGGCGGCCGAGCCGGGGATGGCAATGGGCAGCAGGACCGAAAAGACCAGCAGGGAGGAGGAGTTGGTGGGGCCGGTGCTGAGCTGGTTGGAGGAGCCCCACAGCGCGCCGACCATGGCCGCGATGATGGAGGTGTAGATGCCCATCTCGGCCGGCAGGCCGGCCAGCAGGGCGAAGGCGATGCCCTGCGGCAGCGACACCACTCCCACCGTCAAGCCGGCCACCAGGTCTGGCCGCAGGTATTGGCGCTGGTAGACGCGCAGCAGACGCGTCGGCTGGAAAAAATAGCCAGGAATCGCGCTCAACGCCGGGGCTTTGGCGTGCAGCGGGTGCAATTTGGTGGCAGCACTGGCTGGCATGGTCGTTCTGGCGGGGCGAGGGTGTGAAAACGCACGGGTAGATTTCGGCAATCGCCCGAGCAGCGGCGACGCAGTCCGAAACCTTGAGCTGATGGGAGCGAATTCTAGCACAGCCGCGGCAAAATGCCAACACCCGTCGTGTTGAACCGTTGCAGAGCCGGGAAATGCAATCAAATGCAATTGGCACGAGTCCGCTTCTGATGGTACACTATGCCGCTGCCATGGCCGTTGTTGCCACTGTGCGCAGACGAAACCCACGCACGAGAAATACCCGGTTTCTCAACGACTGGCTGAACAGTTCCCTTTCACCATGAAATTACCCACCCTCCGCAAACCCAAATCACCCCCGTTTGTCACTGTGGTCTCTGGCCTGCCCCGTTCAGGCACGTCGATGATGATGAAGGCGCTGGAGGCCGGTGGCCTGGCCGTGGTCACCGACCGCCAGCGCACGGCCGACGAGGACAATCCTCAGGGCTACTACGAGATGGAACGCGTCAAGCAGTTGGACAAGGGCGACACGACCTGGGTGGCCGACGCGCAGGGCAAGGTGGTCAAGGTCATCGCGGCCCTGTTGGAGCACCTGCCGCCCGGCTACCACTACCGGGTGGTCTTCATGCAGCGCGCCATGCCGGAGGTGCTGGCCTCGCAGCGCAAGATGCTGCAGCGCCGCGGCGAACCCACCGACCGGGTCAGCGACGAGGAACTGACCCGCCTGTTCACCAAACACGTGCAAATGGTCGAGACCTGGCTGCGGGCCCAGCCCAACTTCCAGGTGCTCTATGTCGACTACAACCGCATGCTGGCCGATCCGCTGCCCTATGTGCGCCAGGTCAACCAATTCCTGGAGGGCCGGCTGGACGAACAGCGCATGGCCGAGGTGGTCGATCCGGCGCTCTACCGCAATCGGGCCTGACCGGGCAGGTCGGGGCCGCGCCGCCGCGGTCATTCGGCTGCGCTCCAGATACCCATTTCAACCTCCCTATACATGATATCGCGACGCATGGACTCTAACCTTACCTCTGCTCTTCTGTTGATTCTGCTTTCCACGGTTTTCGGCGTGGCGGGACAGACCGCGTTGAAGATGGGCGTCAGCCAGCCGGGTGTGGCAGAAAACGCCAACGGCGCCCTGGCCATCATCGGTCTGATCTTCAAGTCGCCGCTGATGATGCTGGGCCTGGTCTTCTACGCGGCCGGCGCGCTGGCCTGGATCGCGGTGCTGGCGCGGCTGGACCTGAGCGTGGCCTACCCTTTCCTGGCGCTGAACTTCGTGCTGGTGACGCTCTCCGGCCGCTTCTTGCTGGGCGAGACGGTGCCGCCGCTGCGCTGGCTGGGCATCCTGGTGATCATCGCCGGCATCCTGCTGGTGGCCAAGAGCACCGGAGGACCATCGCAGTAGTTCAATGAGTTGACGCCCAGACTTCAGACGGCAAAGCCGGCCGGTTGAAGTTACGCCAGGTTCTTGACGGCAAAGGGCTTTGCACGCAAGACTCGGCCGGTGCGGCACCGTCCGAAGTCTCGTTGGTTCAACCCGTCTTGAACACACCCAATAGACTTGTGGAGGTTAGTATGCTTCTGAAACTGACCATAGAGATCTGGGGGAAAGGCCTCTGGTATGTTGCTCGCTCTCCTGAATTGGATTTTATCTCGCAGGGTAGATCGCCCGAGGAGGCGAGACGCAACCTGCTGGAGGTGATCCAGATTCAATTTGAAGAGATGAGTCGGCTCGGTACGCTCGATGATTATCTGTCAGAGTGCAACTACATTCGGGTAAACGGGTCGTTGATGCCTCAAACCGAGATCGATGTCGAGATCATCAAGAACAACATGAGGACAGCCAGCATGAGTCGGGATGAGTACTTCGATCTCCTTCAACGAGTTTGAATCGTAACTGTTCAGGTGCCGGGCACTTGCGCTTGACTTCGTGGCGTGAATTGGCTTCACGTGTCGCATGGCAAGCGTAGATGCTACGCGAAGTGCCCGGCACCTATGGCTGAATAGTTACTTTGAATCTATGGTGTCATCATCTTCTTCTGACGCGCCGCCCTGGCGCGGCAGCCTTGCGTGACTTATGGCCCAGACCTCCATCTCCCAACCGATTGAACGCTATCTGGCTGGCGTCTCGGCTCTCGTCGCTGGCCTGCCAACCGACGCCATCGCCGCGGCGACGGAGTTGCTGCTGGCCGTCTGGCGCCGCCGCGGGCGCGTCTACATCTGCGGCAACGGCGGCAGCGCGGCTATCGCCAGCCACTTCGCCGGCGACCTGAACAAGGGGGCCAACATCGCCAGTCGCCACCGCTTCCGCGCCAGCGCCCTGGTGGACAACACCCCCGGCCTGCTGGCCTGGAGCAACGACGAGGGCTACGCCGTGGCCCTGGCCGAGCAACTGCGCAATTTCGTCGAGCCGGACGACCTGGTGATCGGCATCAGCGGCAGCGGCAATTCGGGCAACGTGGTCAACGCGCTGGCGCTGGCCCGCCAGGCCGGCGCCGCCACCCTGGCCCTGGTCGGCTTCGACGGCGGCCGGCTGGCCCAGCCGGAGCTGAGCCAGGTGGCGATCCACGTGCCCAGCCACGACATGGAGCAGGTGGAGGACGCCTTCTCCGTGCTCTGCCACTGTCTGCTGCACACCCTGCGCCGCCAGATCCGCCTGGAACCTCCCGGCGACGATCCGCTGCTGGCCAGCCAGCAGGACGCGTATCCGGGGGAAACGTGAGGCGTGAAACGTGAGGCGTGTGGCCGTATCCGTAACTCGTAACTCGTAACTCGTAATCCGGAGTAGGTCTCGCGCTTCAGAAGAGTTTTCTGGTCACGTTTCACGTTTCACGTTTCACGCCACACGCCTCACATTTCAGAAGACTTCTCCGGTCACGCCACACGCCTCACGTCTCACCATGTCCCCCCCTTTTCCTCCCCCCCTCTCCCTCTCCATCGCCGGCCTCGGCTTTCAGGTGCAGGCGCCTGACGAGGGCTGGCGGGCTGCGCTGGCGCCTTTGTACCGCGAGTTCCCACTGCACGGCGCGCCTGATTGGCGCGTGACGCTGGAGCACGCGCCCGACCTGGCCGGCGCGCGCCGGATCGAGCACCAAGGCTCCGTCACCCGCTTTCAGACCCATCAGTACGCCGGTTGGATCGACCTGGAGCAACGCCGGGCCATGACCGCGGCGGCCAGCCTGGCTGCCGCGCCCGCGGCCCTGGAGAGCGCCCTGGCCTATGCCTGCATGCAGGCCCTGCCCCGAGCCGGCCAGGGGCTGCTGCTGCACGCGGCCGGCATCCACTGGCGCGGGCTGGGCCTGGTGATCAGCGGCCCCGCCGGCGCGGGCAAGACCACCGTGGCCGGCCTGGCCCAGGGGCACGGCGAGCTCTTCAACGACGAGATGGTGATTGTGGAGCTGGCCGGGCCGCGGCCGCACCTGCTCAGCACCCCCTTTGTGGGGCCGACTACGCCGCCGGCGCTGGCGCGGCGCAGCAACCGGCGCGCGCCGGCCAGCGTCCTGCTGCTGCTGGCCCACGCGCCCACCTTCGAGCTGACGCAGCTCAGCCCGGCCGAGGCCGTGCTAGAGCTGCTGCGCACCAACCTGGCGACGGTGGAGCGCACGGCCAGCGCGGCGGCCTGGCTGGCCGCGGTGGAACGCCTGGTGCAGATGTTGCCCGCCTACCGCCTGCACTTCCGGCCCAGCGTCGAGCTGTGGGATTTCCTGGCCGGCGCGCTGGACGCCGCGGACGGAGGCGCGCCATGCGCATCCTGACCGTCGGGCCGGTGGGGGTCGTGGCCATGCAGCGCGTGCTGGACTGGCTGGCCCAACGCGGGGCCGAGGTCTGGGTTGTCGACGACGATGACACCTACCGCGAGCTGGTTCCGGCCGGCTTTCGTTTCAGCGCCTTGCCGCGGCCTGATCCCGCGGCCGCGCGGCCGGATCAGGGACTGGACACGGCCGAGACTGCACTGCGCGCCATCGCCGCTGAATTCCAGCCGCAGGTGGTGCATCTGCACAACATCACCGCGCTAGGCCTGGCCTGCGTGCGCGCGGGCATCGGCCCCCTGGTGGTTTCCACCTGGGGCGCGCTGGCCCAGCGGGCCGGCCAGGAGGCGGCGCAGATCTCCGCGGCCACGCGCCAGGTGCTGGCCGCGGCCGACGCGGTGATCGTCGATGCGCCGTCGCTGCTGGCGCCGGCCCGCAGCCTGACCCGGCCGGGCGCCCGGGTCGAGCTGCTGCCGCTGGGCGCGGACACCAGCCGTTTTCAGCCTGGCCGCACCGAGCAGGCGCTGCTCTGGCGCACCCTCTTTGGCATCCCCGACGAGGCCTTCGTGTTGTTGTCGCCGCGCATGTGGGGCGCGTTCTACGGCCATCAGACCATTCTGGCGGCCTATGCGCTGGCCTGGCCCCGTTTTGCCCGGCCGACCCGCCTGGCGCTGGTGGGCCTGGGCGACGGCCCGGACGCGCTGCCGCACATGGCTGAGGCCTGGCAGGGGGTGGCCGGCAGCCCGGCGGCGCAGGACGTGCGCTGGCTGCCGCGCGTGCGCTACCAACAGACGCCCACACTCTACGCGCTGAGCGATGCCGTGGTCAACTATCCCGACGTGGATGCCTTTGCCGTCACGTTGGTGGAGGCGGCCGCCTGCCAGACGCCGGTGATCACCCCCCTGTTGCCGGCCTACCGCGACACTTTCGTGGAGTGGACCTGCACGCTGGTGGAGCCGGACAGCCCGGCCGCGCTGGCCGGGGCCATGGTGCAGGTAGTCAATCAGCCGCCGGCCGAGCGGGCCACGGCGCTGGCCGAGGCACGCGCCGCGGTGCAGCGCGATTACGACGACGCCGTGATCGCGGCGCGGCTGTGGGCGCTCTATCAGCGGCTGGCGAGAGGAGTCTGAACCATGCGCGTTTTGATGGTGGGCCCCTGGCGGGCGGTGGCCATGCGCCGCCACATCGACTGGGCCGTGGAGGGCGGAGCCCAGGTCTGCGCGGTGGACTTCCGGTCACGCCGCGACAAGGGCCGGCCGGCCAGCTTTGACCTGGCCTACCTGTCGACGCGCCAGAGGGCCGCGCTGGCTGGCGCCAGGCCCAACCGCCGCAGCCAGGTTGCCAGCCTGCGGGCCGCCCTGCGCCTGCGCCACCTGGCCGCCCGCTTCCAGCCCGACGTGATCCATTCCTACATGCTGGGGCCCTACACCGACGCCTGCCTGCGCGCCGGGCTGCGGCCGCTGGCGGTCTCTGCCTGGGGTTTCCTGAACCGCTGGCTGACGGGAGATGCAACCGCCCAGGATCGACGCTGGCTGACGCGCCTGGGACAGGGCGCCGATGTCCTGCTGGTGGAGAGTCCCAACCTGCAACAGGCCATGACCCAACGCCGCCTGGCGCCGCTGTCGATCGAATGTTTTTCGTTGGGCGTCGATGGCAGCCTCTTCCACCCAGGCTACCCGGAGAAGGCCGCGGCCTGGCGCTTTGCTCTGAACATTCCGGCCGAGGCTGTGGTGCTGCTTTCGCCGCGCGGCTGGTCTCGCAGCTATGGTCAACCCGACATCCTGCATGCCTTTGTCCAGGCTTACCCGCGGCTCGATCGCCCTGCGATTCTGATCTTCATGGGACTGGGACGCATCAAGCAGCCAGAAAAGTTGGCCAGGGATGTGCTCAACCTGGCGGCCAGCCGCGGCCTGAGCCACGCCATTCGCTGGATCCCCGAGGCGCCGCACGACGACATGCCGGGAGTCTACAACCTGGCCGATATCGTGTTGAACTATCCCACGACCGACGCCTTCCCCGCGACGCTGCTGGAGGCGGCCGCCTGCGGCCGGCCCATCATCACCAGCGACCTGCCGGCCTATCGTCACACCTTCATCGAGCGCTGCTGCATGCTGGCGCCCCCCGGCGATCCGGCCGCCCTGGCTGAGGCTATCGTCGCCCTGGTGAAGGCCGGGCCGGCCGCCTGGACTGCCCAGGCGGGGCCGGCGCGCCAAGCGGTGCTGGCTGAACATGACGAAGCGGCTCAAAAGCAGCGCCTGTGGGCGCTCTACCAGCGGCTGGCAAACGCCTGAAACGTGATTTGACGGAATCGGGGTTGCATGTTATGATTTTGGACAGTTAGTAGGTTCGTGAGGTGGATAGTTTGTTGCAGAGGCCGATTCACACTCCCAGCGTTGCTTCCAGGGTCTACGGCGCTGACGCCGTTATCATCAGCCCAGATGAGGGCATGGTGCGCATGTTGAACCCCACGGCGACCCGCATCTGGCAGTTGGCAGATGGCAGCCGTTCGGTAGAGCAGATCGCTGCGACGCTGACCGAGGAGTACGAAGTCGACACTGGCCAGGCGCAACAGGCGGTTGCTACCTTGTTGGGCGAACTGACGGACAAAGGGCTGATCGCCTGGATCGACGCCTAGCGTCGCATCGTTCCGTTATCATCAGCAGAATCTTCAGGAGGACATCATGGTTGAGACGACATCCGCAGTTGTGGAAAGCCGCGTTGCTGGCAGGCAGAAGTGGCAGGAGCCCAAGGTCCTGGTCGAGCGCTCTTTGATCGCCAATGCGCAGGATCCCGATCCGCAGGCTGGCCCTCTCTTCGGCCCCTTCAGCACGACCACCAGCTAAAGCCACCGCCTGTTGGCGTTCTTGGGCTGATGGTTTGTGTGCAATCTGAGCAACGACGCTCACGCACTCTCGGAGCAGGCGCTCATCAGGGCAATTGCTCTGTTTGCGTCTATCTTCTCAGCGGCTGGTCTGCCTGCTGACCCTGCTGCCAAAGCCATCGGCGTGACGACGGCCACCGGTGCAGAGGCAGTAAACTGACAGCCCGGCGCTGGCGTAAAAGCAATCACGGTGGAACGCCCTCTTGTGAGGACGTTCCGCCTTTTTGCGTTGACTGTTTGGCGAAACAAGACCTCGGAAGTCTGGGACCTCACACCCATTTGAAAACGTCTGACACAAGTTTCATCATATTGTAACGTATTGCACTGCGATCTTGTGTTATAATCGTAACTGCTCAGCCCGTCGTTCAGAAACCGGGTTTTTCTCGTGCGGCATGGTTTTCCTCTTCGTAACGGCCTTTCATGGCGCCATGACCTTGGTCTGCGAGACAAAAACCCGGTTTCTAATGCCATGCCTGAG
>JACSRL010000517.1 GCA_014879765.1 Anaerolinea sp.
GTCGGCGTCGGCGTGCGGGTGGGCGTCGGCGTGATGGTGGGGGTCAGCGTCGGCGTGCCGGTGGCCAGCGGATAGACCACCAGCAGCTTGGGACGGCTGGCCGCGTTGGCGCTTTCGGCGCTGGCGAAGTCATATTGCACCGCCCGGCTGGCGCTGCGCAGCGCCACACCGTAGTTGCTGGCCGGGCTGGCCACCCAACCGGCCACCGCGCTGGTCAGGTCCAGGCCGAGCCGTTTGCCATCGCCCAGGAACTCGCGGCTGTCCAGCGCCGCGCCCTCCCGGTCGGCCGGCACGGCGTTGGCGCCAGGCGCGCCCCACGACTGGCTGGCCGTGGCCTGGTTCCAGGTGGCCTCCATCTCGTTCCACGGCCGGTTCAGCCGGTGGCCGCTGATGGTGATCTCGTTGCCGTTGCCGTCCGACTGCACGTACAGGCTCAGCGCCGCGCCGTGAATGCCGCCATCCAGCGCCTGGGGCGGCACCGAGTTGAGATTGAAGCGCAACAGGCTGTTGAAGGCATTGGGCGAGCGCACGCTGAGCACGCTGCTCGTGCCATAGTTGGTGGCCGGCGCCCAGGCTGAGAGGAAGGTGTCGGACGCGCCGGTGAAGCCGTCCACGCCATATTGCAGCTCCACGGTGGCCATGGGCAGCGGCGTCTGGCCAGGGTAGGTGACGATGCGCCGGGAGCCGGCGTCGACGCCGATGGCCAACTGGCCGGCGACCGGGTCCTGGCTGCGGTTGGCAAAGGTGGCCGCGTCGATGTACAGATCCTCCACCGCGTAGCGTTCGGCGCTGGGCAGATGCGCCGCGGCCAGGTCCAGGCTCAGGTCAAGACCGGCGTCGTCGATGGTGCGCATCACCAGGGTGTTGTTGGGGCCGACGGCCGCGGCCAGCTCGGTGAAGCGCTCCAGCGCGCCGCGCTGCGTCACATCCATCCACCAGAAGGTGGTGCTTTCGTCGGTCACCACGTGGAATTGGCTGGGCGGCGGGGTCAGCACATGCGTCGCCAGCCACTGGAGGGTCGCGGCCGGCCCGCCGGGCGGCGGGGTGTTGTGGTCGCCCGCGAAGGTGGTGAGCGTCACCGCGGCCGCGGGATAGAGGGCGAGAATCGAGGTGCGCAGATTTTCGGCGTGATAGGGCGGCACAAAGGTGTCGCCGGTGGCGGCATAGAGCAACAGCGGCGTGTTGGAATAGTTCATCGCATAGTTGAACTGGTCCACGAAGTCACGCAGCATCGAGCGGCGCTGAAATTCCCACTGCGCCTGATCCGGGTTGCCCTCGACCTCCGCCTCGATGATCGTCCGGCGGCCGGGCGGCGCGTCGTCCCACCAAAAGACCAGGCTGGTGAAGCCGCGGTCGCTGACCACTCCGGCGAAGACGCCGGGATGCTTGGCCGCGGTGATCAGCGCGGTCTGGCCGCCCATGCCCTTGCCCGCGATGTAGACGCGGCTGGCATCGACCTGGTACTGGCCGCTGACCCACTGGATCACGTCCAGGATGTCCCGCTGGCTGGGGCGCGAGGCCAGGGCGTACCAGGAGGGGTGCGCCGGGTTGGGTGCGTGATCGCCGCGCATGTCGGGCGAGACCAGCAGCCAGCCGGCCGCGTCGGCCGCGGCCTTGTACTCGTCGAAGGGGGGCATGCGGTTCTGCTCCCAGTCGTGCAGCACCACCAGCAGGGGCGCGGGCTGGCTGGCCTGGTAGCCGGTGGGCACCTGCAACACCGCGGCCTGCGTGCTGCCGTCGAAGCTGCTGGTGAAGGTGAAGTCGATGGTCTGGGCGGCCGGCGCGTCGTTGGCAACGCGCGCCAGGCTGGCGGCGGCCGTGGCCAGAAGCAGCACGGCAGCCAATACCAGGCTGGCGACAAGCGGGATGCGGGCGCGGCCTGATGGCAACAGGGTGAATCGTGGCATGGGTCGTTTCCTATGGGACAGACTGGATGGGACAAAGGTGAATTTGTACTGCAAGGCGCGCGATTCGTCAAGTCTCGCGTAGCGAGCTTGCAGCCTCAGCGGCGCCCCTCATTGTCCCCCGGCAAGATTAATCCGCTATGAAAATCGCCGCGCGGTTTGATGACAGATTTGTAACGATTCGGGACGCCAGGGATTGGAAATCCCTGGCTGACAACACGAAGGCCCCTCAGGGCCTGGCATTCCCAGCGGCTGAGGCCGCTTTGCACTGTCAGGCGGCGAATTCCATTCGCTGC
>JACSRL010000766.1 GCA_014879765.1 Anaerolinea sp.
GCGTCGCTCTGGCCGGTCTCCGACCGAGCCAGCCGCCCAACCAACGCGCCGCTCTGGCCGGTCTCCGACCGAGCCAGCCCAATTGGCGCTTTTCGGAAGGATGAATACTGAACCGCAGCCATTGTTCAGCTATAGTGACATCGTCAAGAGATGAGCTGAATGACGAGTCTCTGAGGATAGAACGATTGATTGTGGTGTGTGGCGAGAAAGGCCGTCCTGCGGGACGGCCTTTCCGCGTCCCCGCACGAAAGGCGGTGCAGCGATGGCCAGAGAATATCCTGAATACCCCATCGTCGGCGTGGCTGCGGTGGTGGTGCGCGCCGGCCAGGTGCTGCTGGTGCAGCGCGGCCGGGAGCCGGGCAAGGGGCTGTGGGGCGTGCCCGGCGGCGTGCTGGAGCTGGGCGAGGCCGTGGTCGATGGCGTCCGGCGCGAGGTGCGCGAGGAATGCGGCATCGAGATCGAGGTCGGCCCGCTGCTGGGGGTGTTCGAGCCCCAGCAACGCGACGACGCGGGCCGGCTGCGCTATCACTACGTGGTGCTGGACTATCTGGCGCATTACGTCAGCGGAGAGCTGCGGGCCGCGGACGACGCCGACGACGCGCGCTGGGTGGCGCTGGACGCGCTGGAGAGCCTGCCCATGCTGGCCGAGACCAGGGCGATGATTCGGAAGGGGGTCGATCTGGCGGCAGTCTGAGCCGCGGATCGACCGCTCAGCCGGCGTCAGATAGCAGATCGGCCAGCAGCGCCTCGATTCGAGCCACCCGCTGCTCCCAGGTGTTGGCCTGCGCCACCGCCTGCCGCGCGGCTGCCTGCGTCGCATCGTCCCCCTCGGCCAGCGCCCCCTCGATTTGTTGCATCCATGAGGCGACCGTCGCATCGGCCAGGCGCACCACGGCCGCGTGCTCCTCGGCCGCCGGCACGCGCGCGCTGACCACCGGCCTGCCCGCGGCCAGATATTCGTACAGCTTGAGGGAGCTGATGGCGCGCGTCTCATCGTTGACGCGGTAAGGAATCAAGCACACGTCGCAACCGGCGATGAAAGCGGGCACCTCCTCCACCGGCAGCAGCCCCAGAAACTGAACGTTGGGCAGCGCCTTGAGGCTGCGCAGCTCGGCCGCGCAGCCGGCGTCCCATTCACTGCCCGCGAAGGCCAGTTGCCAGTCGGGCCGCGCTCGCGCGAGCTGGATCAGCAGCGCCAGGTCCAGCCGGCTGCTGACGTGCCCGCTGTAGCCCAGGCGGGGCGGCGCAGCGAGGCCTCGGGGGATGGCCGTCGCCGCGGCGTGCTGGAAGGCCTGGGCGTCTACGCCGTTGGGCGCCAGCTCGATGCGCCGGGCGTGAGGCGCCTTGAGCTCCAGCAGCCGCGGCGCGGTGACGATGGTCAGATCGGCCGCGGCCAGCAGCTCCTGCTCCTCGGCCAGCAGCGCGCCGCGCTGCGCATCGCTCAGGTGGCCAAACGCGGCGTAGTCGTCGGTGATGTGGTAGACCAACAGGCTGTGGGGAAAGTTGGCGGCGAACCAGCGCCAATGGGTGGGCCGGTAGAGCCAGAGCACCGGCCGATGGTCAATGGTCAATGGCCGATTGCCGACCGCATGTCCGTCATTGACCATTGACCGTTGACCATTGACCATCGAACGTTGACCATTGACCATCGAACGTTGGCCATTGACCATCGAACGTTGGCCATTGACCATTGAACGTTGACCATTGACCATTGACAATTTCCTCAGCGTGCGGCGCAGATGGACAGCCAGCAGCCGATCGCTGGCGCGGTCGAAGAGATCGCCGGTGGCGCGGGTGGGCAGCATCGCCGGGATGCGATAGAGCCACAGGTTGGGCTGTTCCGGCGCCACGGCCGGCCGGCGCACCGCGGCCCAATCGACGCGGCCGCGCCGCCAGTCCGCCAGGCTGGCCCGCGCCGGCTCCACGTAGAGCACGCGATGGCGCGCGGCCAGCCGGCTGAAGATCTGCTGCCGGTTGCGCCACAGGTCATGCCAGGGGTTGGGCGCGAAGACGAGGAAGTTCATGGTGCGTGAAACGTGAAACGTGAAACGTGAGTGTTCTTGTGTGATTTGCGTCCTTAGCACGAAAGTTGCGCGCACCATTCGTCACGTTTCACGCATCACTCGTCACGTGTCACGCATCACTCGTCACGTGTCACGCATCACTCGTCACGTGTCACGC
>JACSRL010000803.1 GCA_014879765.1 Anaerolinea sp.
AGCCCTGCGCGCCGCGGCGCGCAGGGCTGAGAGTGGCTGGGTCAGGGGCGATCAGATTTCCAGCGTCGAGATGTCGCCCGCGTCCTTGCCCAGGGCGCGCGCCTTGAGCACGCGGCGCATGATCTTGCCGGAGCGGGTCTTGGGCAGCATGTCCACGAACTCGATCTTGCTGGGCATGGCGATGGGACCGGTCTCGTGGCGCACGTGATCCTTCAGCTCGTCCACCAGCCGGTCGCTCCCCTCGAAGCCGCTGCGCAGGATGCAGTAGGCCCAGATCACGTTGCCGCGCACCTCGTCGGGCATGCCGATCACCGCAGCTTCGGCCACGGCCGGATGGCTGACCAGCGCGCTCTCCACCTCGGCCGTGCCCAGGCGGTAGCCGCTGACCTTGATCACGTCGTCGATGCGGCCGATGATCCAGAAATAGCCGTCCTCATCCCGCCGCGCCGAGTCGCCGGTCAGATAGTAGCCCTGCTCCTTGAAGCGCTCCCAGTACTGGCTGCGATAGCGCGCCGGATCGCCGTAGACGGTGCGGGCCATGCCGGGCCAGGGGCGCTTGACCACCAGGTAGCCATCCTCGTTGACCGCCGTCGGGTCGCCCTCCTCGTCCACCACCTCGGTCTCGATGCCGGGGAAGGGCAGCGCGCCGGAGCCGGGCTTGAGCGGCATGGAGGGCAGCGGGTTGATCATAAAGCCGCCGGTCTCGGTCTGCCACCAGGTGTCGATGATGGGACACTTGCCCTTGCCGATGACGGTGTGATACCAGCGCCAGGCCTCCGGGTTGATCGGCTCGCCCACGCTGCCCAGCAGCCGCAGGGTGCTCAGGTCGTGGCGGGCCGGCCAGGCGTCGCCAAAGCGCATCAGGCCGCGGATGGCGGTGGGCGCGGTGTAGAGGATGGTGATGCCATAGTGCTCGATCATCTTCCACCAGCGGTTGGGGTAGGGGTGATTGGGCGCGCCCTCGTAGATAAAGCTGGTGGCGCCCAGGATCAGCGGCGCATAGACGATGTAGCTGTGGCCGGTGACCCAGCCCGGATCGGCCGCGCACCACCAGCGATCCTCCTCCCTCAGATCGAAGGCCCAGGCCAGGGTGGTGCTGATGTGTACCGCGTAGCCGCCGTGGGTGTGCAACAGCCCCTTGGGCTTGCCGGTGGTGCCGGAGGTGTAGAGGATGTAGAGCGGGTCCTCAGCGTCCATCACCTCGGTGGCGCAGTGCGCCGACGCGATGGGCAGGGTCATCAGGTCATGGTACCAGTAGTCGCGGCCGGCCTCCATGTTGACCGGCTGGCCGGTGCGCCTGACCACGATCACATGCTCCACCACCGGCGAGCGGTGGATGGCCTCGTCGGCCATCTGCTTCAGATCCACCGTCTTGCCGCGCAGCCAGGCGCCGTCGGCCGTGATCAGCACGCGGCTCTGGGCATCCTCGATGCGGTCGGCCAGCGCCTGCTCGCTGAAGCCGCCGTAGACCACCGAGTGTACCGCGCCGATCTTGGCGCAGGCCAGCATGGCGATGGGCAGCTCCGGGATGCGTCCCATGTAGATGGTCACCCGGTCTCCCTTGCGCACCCCCATGCTGCGCAGCACGTTGGCGAATTTGCTGACCTCGCGCTGCAGGCCCAGGTAGCTGAGCGTGACCTTGTCGCCCGGCTCCCCCTCCCAGATCAGCGCCAGCTTGTTCTTGCGCCAGGTCTTGACGTGGCGGTCCAGCGCGTTGAGCACGATGTTGGTCTGGCCGCCCACGAACCATTTGTAGAAAGGCGCGTTGGACTCGTCCAACACCTGATCCCACGGCTTGTACCATTCCAGTTGGCTGGCCTGCTCGGCCCAGAAGGCCTGTGGGTCTTGCAGCGCGCGGGCGTAGACCTCGTCGTAGCTCCTGATGCGGGCCGCGGCGACGATCTCCGGCGACGGGTAATAGACCTCGTGCTCCGAGGCGACAATATCGGCGGTGCGATCCATGGCAATGTCCTCCTGCGACGACTTGGGTTCAAAAGTGGCGCAATTTTAGCACGGTCGGGGAACGTGTGTCAAACGAGGGCCCCGCGCCGATTTCTGTATCACGCACAGAGGCGACGGTGAATCGAATTCACCGCTGACAGCACGAAGGCCCCTCAGGGCCTGGCTCCCAGCCGCTGAGGCGGCTTTGTGTGTTCAGACCGGGAATTCCATTCCCGGA
>JACSRL010000415.1 GCA_014879765.1 Anaerolinea sp.
GTTGAGGTAACGCGCGTCGCATGAGGGCAGCCGAATCCAGCGTATCGAGACCGGAGCGGGTCTACCGCGTGACCCGCTCCGGTCTCGATACGGGCCAGGCGGCTTTCGGCGTCCAGGAGGTGGTCACGTTTAAGTTGCTTGCGAGGCAGACGCCGCCTGGCCCTACTCGACCTACGCTGACCACTTATGTTGTTCAACCAGATTCAAACACACCTATTTGATTCACCGAGGGGCCTTGGTGCTGTGAGACGGTGAACTTGATTCACCGGGCTCTCTCTGGCCGCGCGGCCGCGTATTGCTCCGGCGTGTCCAGGTCGGCCAGCACCGAGGGCGTATCGACCTCGACGTAGCGAATGGCGGCGGTGTGGCGCTGGATCACTGCGCGCAGGGTGGCGCCGGCCGGCAGGGCCAGCGCCTCAGCCCATAGCCAGCGCGGCAGCAGGATGGGATGGCCGCGACGCAGGGCGTAGCTGGGGATGACCAGCGCCTGGTCGTCGTCGTCGAAGGCCCGCAGCACCTGCTGCACCACGGCCAGTTGCATCTGCGGCTGATCGGCCAGCGCCAGCAGCGCGCCGGCGCTGTGGGGATCGACCGCGGCCAAGCCGGCCTGGATCGAGGAGAGCATCTCGCCGCTGGCATAGGCCGGGTTGTGTACACAGCGCGCCGCATGGCCGGCCAGCGTAGCCTCGATCTCTGTCCGACGGTGGCCGGTGACGACGATGATCTCCTGGACGCCGGCCGCTGCCAGCGTGTCGATCACCGTCCCGAGCACCGAGGACGCGCCCCAAGGCAGCAGCGGCTTGGGCTGCTCGCCGCCCATGCGGCTGGACAGCCCGGCGGCGGGCACAATGGCGCTGATCATGGCTGCGCTGCGGTGACCTGGAACTGCCGCTGGGCCGTGGCAGACTGCCCAGCGGCGTTGTAGACGGCAACGGCCAGCGTGAAGGTTTCGCCGATGCGCGCGCTGTCGGTCGGCTCAATCCAGATTTGGTGGCTGGGCGGCAGCGGCCGAATCTCGATGCTGCGGCCGTCGCCGAAGCCTCCTGCGCTCCATTCGGCCCGCACGGCGTTCTGGCTGACGATGGTAAAATAGGTTCGCTGGCCCAGCGGCGCGACCAGCGGACCTTCTATAGTGACACTCGGAGCCGTCAGCGCGGGTGGCGTAGGGACGGGTGCGTCCCGGTTGGACGAGAGCAAGCCGAAAAATCCGGTGATCAACGCCACCGCGATCGTGCCGATGACGCCGATCACGGCAATCCAGATCTCTTTGTTGTGTGGGGCAGAGGATTTTTCCTGGTTGGCCATCCGGTCACCTGCACAGGCGCGCGATTTCGCCAGATTATAGCACGCTGTTGGCGTGGGGCCAAGTGATCGCATCCCCCAACGCCAGCGCCCGGTCGCTTGGTGCGCTGCCTGCTTCGTGCTACAATGGCGCTATGCCGATTTTGTTGCGCCAAGGACTGCCAAGAGCCATGCCATGTCAGGCTTGATCATCAACGCCGACGATCTGGGCTACTCGCCCACGGTCAACCGCGCCATCGTCGATATGTTCGATGCCAGGCTGATCACCAGCGCCAGCCTGCTGGTCAACCAGCCGGCCAGCGAGGAGGGCGCGGCCATCGCCCGCCGCCTGCCGCGGCTGTCGGTGGGCGTACACCTGAACCTGAGCCGCGGCCAGCCGATCCTGCCGGCCAGCCAGACGCCGAGCCTGGTGGACGAGAGGGGCGCGTTTTGGGAATCGGCCCATTTCTTTCGCCGCGCGGTGCTGGGCCAGATCAAATGGTACGAGGTTGCTGCTGAGCTGGAGGCGCAGGTGCAGTGGGCGCTGGAGCGCGGCCTGCACCTGGACAACCTGGACTCGCATGTCCATTTCCACTCCCTGCCCGCGGCGCGGCGCATCACCGAGCAGTTGGCCACCCGTCATCACGTGGCCGCCTGGCGCACCCCTTACGTGCTCTCCGCGTTGACCCCCACCCGGCTGTGGACCGACGCGCTGGCCACCCCCATCAAGCCCTACCGGCCCGGCCGGCTGGCAGCGCCCGATTTCCTGCTCTCGCTGCATCAATGGGGCGATCGGCTGCTGACCGACAAGCGGGTGGCCCGGCTGCTGGTCAAGCCAGGGGTGGTCACCGAGCTGGTGGTGCATCCCGGCTATGTGGAGGATGACGCGCTGCCCCCCGGCGATCAGCTCCAGCCCTTGCAGCGCCAGGTGGAGGTCGATCTGCTCAGCGGCGGCGCCTTCCGGCATTGGCTGAAGCAGTTGGATGTGCAACTGGTGAGCTTCTCAGATTTTCAGCAGGTGGCGGGGTCTGGTTGAACCGACGAGACTTCGGACGGCGCCGCACCGGCCGAAGTCTCGTCGGTTCAACCCGTTTTGAACACACCCTTTTGAATACACCCGAATCACATTGCCAGGTTGGGGCAAAGAGCGCGAGACAAAAACCCGGTTTCTAATGCCCGTGCCTGTGCAACTACCATCGTTTTCTTGCGGCAATACAGGCCGCGAGTCACTTGACCAACCGGGGCAATTCGTGTATCATGCCGCTGGCTGTGTGGGGGTGGATGTGTCCCGGTGGGCGCCCCGGTCTTCAAAATCGGTGGTGGGTGCCGCAGAGGCAGCCACGGTGGGTTCGACTCCCATCCACTCCCGCCTTCCAGTCACAGCCAGCCAGGCGAACTCAACGCCGAGCACGCCCGTTTTTCCCAGTTTGCCCCGACAATTTAGGTTTGCCATACGCCATCGGGATGCTTCGACGATCCTCAGCATGACGTGCATTGTTGGTTCGTCGCTGCTGTCATGCTGAGCCGTCTGCGGCGAAGCATCCCCCGCGGGCGCACGCGTCGCGATGCTTCGGCGATCCCCAGCATGACATAAGCGATCTGTTTATCATGTTCAACCAACCCATCGAATTTGACCACGAAGACGAGCCGCCGCGCTTCCTGCGCGCCCAGGCGCTGCCCTACCCCGACTTGCAGCGGGTGTGGACGCGCGTCCAGTTGACTCCCTTTGCCGGCCACCCTGAGCTGGAGATGGCCATCCTCGACCCCGACGGCCATGCCGTGGCGGTGATGGCCATGGTGGATGTTCAGTTCACCTACGTCTCGCTGACCATGCACCTGAAAGAGCCACGCCCCGGCGAGTCCTACGCGCTGTGGCTGCGGCTGACGCGCGACCATTTGCTGCTGGATCAGCGCATCATCCCCTTCGATCTGGTCTTTGTCGACCGCGACGAAGCCAAGGCCGAGGCTGAGGAGCTGGCCTGGGCCGGGCGTGGCGTCGTCATCGCGCCTCTGCCCCCCGACGAGGATATCCCCGATCCGGTGTTCGATGATCCGGCGTCGTTCGACCCAGCATCGTTCGATCCATCGCCCAACGGCAATCTCTAGGAGACTCTATGCCCGCCATCAACTCAGCAATCAACGCCTACCTTGACCTGGCCACACCCCAGATGCTGGCCGATTCCTGGGCCATGCTGGAACAGGAGATGCGCACCGGCCATCTGATGTTCGGCGAGCGTCTGCTCTCCACCGCACTGCGGCCCCAACTGGTCACAGTGCAGGAGTGGGAGGCGGCCAGCCGCATGAGCAGCACGCTGGTTTCCGCCTTCGACAAGGCTTACCACGCCATGCTGGCCGATCCCGCCCTGCGGGCCCAGGTCTGGCTGACGCCGGAAGAGGAGATCATTGTCGGCTACGAGGCCGGCACGCGCCTGCCGGTGCCCATCGGCCGGCTGGATTGCAGCCTGATCCACAGCGAAAGCGGCGAGCCGGAGCTGCACCTGCTGGAATACAACGCCGAAAGCCCGGCCGCCATCGCCTACGAGGATGGGCTGGCCGCGGCCTATCTGCGCACGCCGCTGCTGCACGCTTTTCAGCAGCGCTACCCGCTGCGGCCGCTGTGGGCCATGCCGGCCGCGCTGCAAACCCTGTTGAGCATCTATCGCGCGTGGGGCGGCCGCGACCTGCCCACCGTGGCCATCGTCGACTGGGCCGGGCTGCCCACCCAGCACGAGTTCATCCTCTTCCAGGAGTATTTCGCCCAGCACGGCATCCGCAGCCTGATCGTCACCCCTGACGCCATGAGCTACGAGGGGGGCGTGCTCTACGCCGACGGCGTGGCGGTGGATTTCGTCTACAAGCGCATCCTCACCCACGAGCTGTTGGCCCGCTACGGCGTGGAACACCCCATCATCTGGGCCGTGCGCGACCGGGCGGTGTGCATGATGAACCGCTTTTCCTGCAAGCTGCTGCATAAGAAGGCCAGCCTGGCCCTGCTCAGCGACGAAGCCAACGCGCACCTGTTCAACCGCGCGGAGCAGGCAGCCATCCAGCGCCACATCCCCTGGACGCGGCGGGTCGAGGAGCGCATCACCCTCTTCGACGGCGCTGAGGTGGACCTGGCGCCCTTCATCGTGGACAATCGGGAGCGGCTGGTGCTCAAGCCCAACGACGAATACGGCGGCAAGGGGGTGGTGCTGGGCTGGGATGTGTCCGCGGCCCAGTGGCAGCAGGCGGTGGATGAGGCGCTGCGCCATCCCGCGGTGGTGCAGTTGCGCGTGCCGCTGGGGTGTGAGGATTTCCCGGTGGTGCTGGCCGACGGCAGCTTTGCCGTGCAGCCGCGCCTGGTGGACTTCGACCCCTTTATCTTCGACGCCAGCTATGCCGGCGGCTGCCTGACCCGGCTGTCGGCCGGTGGGCTGCTCAACGTGACGGCCGGCGGCGGCACCACCGTGCCAACCATGGTGGTTGCTGTATAATCTAACTGTTCAGCCGGCGGGTGCGAACACGTGGATTGAGTAGGCTGCCGTACTGAAATCACGTGTCCGCACCCGCCGGCGGGCCAAACGTTGGTTGAGTAGCCGCTTGGATTGAGTAGGCCGCCGTAGCGAAATCCTGCGGCGTATCGAAACCAACGTTTGGCCCGCCGGCTGAGCAGTTACCGCTTAATCAAGAAATCCTTCGGGTTTGCTATGCAATTGGAGGCGAACATGACCCCGGCTCCCAGCCTGCGTCTTGGCATTGAGGAAGAATACCAGATCATCGACCCCGAGAGCCGCAACCTGCGCTATATCGTGACGCGCACGGCGCGCGACGAACGGCCTGTGCTGCGCGGCTATGACGGGGACACGCCGTTGAACGCCGAGCTAACTGAGCTCATGGGTAAGCTGGCCAAGCCGGCCATCAGCCATGTGCATGAGCTGAAGGCGGCGCTGATCCAGCAGCGCCAGGCGGTCTGTGCGCTGGCCGAGGAGCGCGGGCTGCTGATGGCGGCCGCCGGCACCCACCCCTTCGCCTCCTGGAAACAGCCCGACATGCCGCTACATGGCCGCTACGAGGGGGTGATGGAGGAGATGCGCGTGGTGGCCAAGCGGCTGCTGATCTTCGGCATGCACATCCACGTGGCCATCGAGGACCCGGCTGTGGCCATCGACGTGATGAACGTGGCGCGCTACATGCTGCCGCACCTGCTGACGCTGACCACCAGCTCTCCCTTCTGGGCCGGCCGCGACACCGGGCTGATGTCCTATCGGGCGATCCTGCACGAGAACCTGCCGCGCAGCGGCGTGCCGCACTATTTCGCCTCCCCCAGCGAATACCGCCACTACGTCGATCTGCTGCTCAAGACCCACTGCATCCGCAGCGAGAACGACATCTGGTGGGACGTGCGGCCGCACCATGAATACTCCTCGCTGGAGTTCCGCCTCTTCGACATGATGCCGGCGGTGGATGACGCGGTGGGCGTGGCCGCGGCCGTGCAGGCGCTGGTGGCCTGGCTGGTCGACCTGCGCTCGCACAATATCAGCTTCCGCACCTATCCGCGCAGCTTGATCGAAGAGAACAAATGGCGCGCCGAGCGCTACGGCCTGAACGGCAAGCTGATCGACTTCGGCAAGGAGCGGCAACTGCCGGCCCGCACCCTGGTGCGCGAGCTGCTGCGCTTGGTGGACCCCTACGTCAATCAGTTGGGCGCCCGCCACGAGGTCGATCACCTTTACACCGTCATCGAGCAGGGCACCAGCGCCGACCGCCAGCGCCGCGTCTATCAGCAGCTTGGCGGCAACGCCAACCGCCAGGAGGCCCTGCGGGCCGTGGTCGATTCGCTGGTGGCCGAGACCATGATCTGCCGGTAGCGGATATGTCGCAAGGCTGCCAGCCTTCAGGAGCGAGAACCAACTATGATGAAATCCCCCTCCCTTACCATCGGCGTCGAAGAAGAATATCAGATCATCGACCCGGAGACGCGCGAGCTGAAGTCCTTCATCACCCAGTTTATGGAATCCGAAGCCGGCGCGATGGAGGTCAAGAAGGGCGAGCTCAAGGCCGGCGTCAAGGCTGAGCTCCATGCGTCCATGGTCGAGCTGGGCACACCGGTCTGCCAGAACGTCGCCGAGCTCAAGACGGCGCTGTTTGCCCAGCGCGCGGCCATCCACGAGCTGGCCGCCCAGCGCGGCCTGCAGATCGCCGCCGCCTCCACCCATCCCTTCTCGCACTGGCTTGGCCAGGAGATCTCCCCCTTTGATCGCTACGCCAAGACGGTGGAAGACCACCAGGTGATCGCCCAGCGCATGTTGATCTTCGGCATGCACGTCCACATCGGCATCGAAGACCGCGACTTTGCCATCGACTGCATGAACACCGTGCGCTATGCCCTGCCGCACATCCTGGCCCTCACCACCAGCTCCCCCTTCTGGGCCGGCCAGTTCACCGGCATGAAGTCCTACCGCTCCATCATCTTCGAGGACATGCCCCGCACCGGCCTGCCGGAGACTTTCCCCTCCTGGGCCGCCTTCGAGCGCTTCGTGCAGCGTCTGGTCAACACCGGCTGCATCGCCGACGGCTCCAAGATCTGGTGGGATGTGCGGCCGCACTATTCCTTCCCCACGCTGGAGTTCCGCGTGCCCGACATCTGCACCCGCGCCGAGGAGGCCGTGGCCGTGGCCGCGCTCTTGCAGGCCATCGTCGCCTGGATGTGGAACCTGCGCAAGCGCAACATGACCTTCCGCACCTATCGCGGCGACCTGATCGCCGAGAACAAATGGCGCGCGCTGCGCGATGGCCTGGATGGCCGCATGATCGACTTCGGCCGCGAGGAGGAGGTGGCCACGCGCCAGTTGGTGCGCGAGCTGCTCCTGCTGGTGGATGAGGAGATCGACGATCTGGGCAGCCGCGACGAGATCGATGTCATCTACCGCATCCTGGAGGAGGGCACCAGCGCCGATCGCCAGAAGAAGGTCTTTCTCCAGCACGGCGGCGATGCCAATCGCGCAGAGGCGCTGCGCGCGGTGGTCGATCACCTGGTGCGTGAGACGGCCGAGGGAATTTGAGACAGAGTCCATCTGGGGCGTCACGCCCTGTGCTGCCGATTGTGTTGCTGGTCGCGCTGCTGACGGTGAGTGTGGCGGCGCTGTTGGTCGCGCCAGCTCTGGCCCGCTCCGGCCGCGCGGCGTCGATAGCTTTCTTCTGCCCTGACTACGACGGCAGCGGCGTGGTGGACGCCGCCGATGTCAGCCTGATCGCCGCGCACTGGGCGACCGCCAGCGATGACCAGCGCTTCGACCTGGATCGGGATGGCTGGGTGACGGTGATAGACGTGATGCAGGTGGCCGGCCGCTGGCAGGAAGCCTGCCCGCCGGGCAGCGCCTGTCCATTCTTCCCGGCCGACAACATCTGGAACACGCGCGTCGATACACTGCCGCTGGCCCCCCGCTCCTCCGCCTATGTCGCTGCGATCGGTGTCAATCGTGGTCTGCACCCCGACTTCGGCGCCGGCCTGTGGGACGGCGGGCCGATCGGCATCCCCTTTGTCGCCGTGCCCACCGACCAGCCGTTGGCTCAGATCGTCTTCGACTACGAGGATGAAAGCGACCCTGGCCCCTACCCCATCCCCACCGATGCGCCCATCGAGGGCGGCCCTGACAGCGACGGCGACCGCCACATCCTGGTCCTGCGCAACGGCGACTGTCGCCTGTTCGAGACCTGGTACACCTGGCCCACGCCCGACGGCAGTTGGCAGGCTGGCTCAGGCGCGGTCTTCGACCTGACCAGCCATGCTCTGCGGCCCGCAGGCTGGACTTCGTCCGACGCGGCCGGGCTGCCGATTCTGCCCGGTCTGGTGCGCTACGAGGAGGTGGCCAGCGGCTACATCGACCATGCGCTGCGCTTTACCGCTCCGCAGACGCAGCGCGCCTACGTCTGGCCGGCCCGTCACTACGCCTCCAGCAACACCGATCCCAACCTGCCACCCATGGGCCAGCGTTTCCGTCTGCGGGCCGACTTTGACATCAGCGGCTTCTCGGCCACCAACCAGGTGATCCTGACCGCGCTCAAGCAGTACGGCATGATCCTGGCCGACAACGGATCCGCCTGGTATCTGTCTGGCATCCCCGATGAACGCTGGGACAACGATGACCTGCACGCCTTGCGCAACGGCGTGCGCGGCGCCGATTTTCAGGCGGTCGATGTCTCCATGCTGATGCTGCACCCGGACTCTGGCCAAGCCGCCACGCCCGCGCCTTGATTTCTCGGCCATGATTCAACCCGTTTCGGAATTTTCTCCTCACGCACCCTGGCCGCTGCCCCAGGGGGTGGTCGATCTGTTCTATCAGGACGCGGCCAGCAAACGCGCCCTGGAAGGGGAGCTGCGCGGCTGTTTCCGCGCCTGGAGCTACGACGAGCTGATCCCTCCCAGCTTCGAGTATGCCGACACCCTGGCCGCGGAGACCGGCATCCAGTTGGCCGAGGAGATGTATCGCTTCACCGACCGCGATGGCCGCACCCTGGCGCTGCGCCCAGACCTGACCATCCCGGCCGCGCGGGTGGCGGCCACGCGGCTCTACGACCAGCCCATGCCGCTGCGCCTCTTCTACGTCGGCTCGGTCTTTCGCTACGAGGCGCCGCAGGCCGGCCGCCAGCGGGAGTTCACCCAGGCCGGCATCGAGCTGATCGGCGCGGCTGCGCCGGCCGCCGACGCCGAGGTGCTGGCGTTGACCGTGGAGGCGCTGCGGGCCGCGGGCCTGGTGCAGTTCCAGCTTGCTCTGGGCCAGATGGCCTTCTTTCATGGCCTGCTGGCTGAGTTGGACGCGCCGGCGCCGGCCTTGCACGGCCTGCAAGGCGCGCTGGATCGCAAGAATCCAGCCGACCTGGCCGCGGCTCTGGATCAACTGGCCGTGGCCGGCCCGCTGCGCCAGGCCATCAGCGCGCTGCCCGATCTGCAAGGGGGGCCGGAGGTGTTGGCCCGCGGCCGGTCGATCTGCGTCAACCCTGCCATGGCCGCGGCGCTGGACCGGCTGGCGGCCATCCATGAGCTGCTGCTGGCCTATGGCGTGACCGACGAGATCAGCTTCGACCTGGGCGAGACGCGCGGCATGGAGTACTACACCGGCATCACTTTCAAGGGCTACACCCCCGGCCTGGGCTTTTCCATCTGTTCCGGCGGGCGCTACGACGATCTGGTGGGGCACTTTGGCCGGCCGCAGCCTGCGGTGGGCTGCGCGCTGTGGGTCGATCGCATCCTGTTGGCGCGCCAGCGGCAGGGCTGGCAGCCCGCGCCGCTGCGGCCTGAGGCGCTGTGGGCCACTGGCGCCTGCCCTGCCTGCCTGCGGCTGATGCTGGACCTGCGCCGGCGCGGCCTGCGCGTCGAGCTGGACACGGCCGGCGCGGGCGATTTGGCGCAACGCGCCGCGCGCCGGGGCGCGCCGCACGCGGTGCAGTGCGACGGCGACGCGGTGACGCTGACCGGCGCGGGCCAGGCTCAGGCGCTCACCCATGAGCAATTGGCGGAGACGGCGGCGACATGGTAGACTTAGCCCAGCGGCCGGCCGGCGGCCGCGCCGACCCCAACCACCTGGTGGTGGCCCTGCCCAAGGGCCGCCTGCTGGAGGAGGCGCGCGCCGGCCTGGAGCAGGCCGGCTATGGCCTGCGGGATGGCGACAGCGGCCGGCAGTTGGTGCTGCCCAGCGCCGCGCCGCATGTGCGCTATGTGCTGGCCAAGCCCGCGGACGTGCCGGTCTACGTGGAATATGGCGCCTGCGACCTGGGCATCGCCGGGCTGGACGTGCTGCGCGAGGCGCAGCGCGATCTGCTGGAGCCGCTGCTGCTGCCCTTTGGCCATTGCCGGCTGGCCGTGGCCGGGCCGATCGAGCGGGCTGACCGGCCCTTGCGCCTGGAGCCCAACCCGCGCGTGGCCACTAAGTTTCCGCGCCTGACCGAGGCCTTCTTCCGCCAGCGCGGCGTCAGCGCCGAGATCATCGAGCTGTCCGGCTCGGTGGAGCTGGCCCCGCTGGTCGATCTGGCCGATCTGGTGGTCGACCTGGTGCAGAGCGGCCAGACCTTGGCTGCCAATGGCCTGGCCGAGCTGCGGGTGATTCTGCACAGCCAGGCGGTGCTGGTGGCCAACCGCGCAGCCTGGCGGCTCAAGGCCCCGGCCATCGGCGCCTTCGTGGCCAGCCTGCGTGACCTGGGCAGCGGTCGGGCGTCGGGCCAGAGTGAGGCGTGATCCTGCGTCGATCCCGTCCGCAGTCTCAGTCAGAGGAGCAATCTATGCCTGCTTTCGGCGTTCGTCCCGCCAACAAAAGCGAGATCAAGACCATCGTTGCCTGGTTCATCCAGGAGCGGAGCAAGGACGCCCGCTTTGCCCAGATGAACCGCAGCGCCTGGCAGCGTTTTATGATGCGCACCTGGGTGCTGCCGCGCTATCTGCGCTCCCAGGCCAACACCTTTGTGTTGGAGCAGGATGGGCGCACGGCCGGCTTTGCCGTGGTGGAGCAGGCGGGCGAGTGGGTGACGCTTTCCGAGTTCAGCATCGATGCCGGCTTCGACGGCGATGGCCTGCTGCGGGCCCTGCTGCGCACCACCGAAGAGCTGGCGCGCGACCGAGAGTACCGCTATGCCCGTGTGGCGCCGCTGGACAACAGCCCGCCGCGCCTGGCCCTCTTTCGTTCGGCCGGCTATGAGCTGGTCGACTATTATCTCTGGTCCTTCACCGGCGAGCTGGCCGGCCAGGCGGCCACGGGCGGCGTGGAACTGCGGGCGCTCAACCCGAAAGAGGGTTTGCAACAGCGCACGGCCGCGCTGAAAGAGGAGTTGGACGCCTCGCAGGTGGCCGAGCGCGCGATGATCGAGGAGAGCCTTTTCCCCCGCCGTCCCTCGCCTCACCCTTCCTACGCGATTGCCCTGGCCGGCGGCGAGGCGGGCGCTGGCCAGACCATCGGCTATCTCTCCTTGCGGCCCAACGAGCGCGATGATGGCGTGCTCTCCATCGCCCTCTCGCTGGCCCCGGCCTACTGGGGCGCGCCGGTGGAGACGCAGATCGTCGCGGCCGTGGTCCACGACCGGGGCGACGGCCAGGCCATTCCGGTGCGGGTGATGATCAGCACCAGCGCGCACGCCGACCGATCCGAGGCCCCCTTTGTCGCCCTGGGCCTCAAACGCACCGTCGACGACCGGCCGATTCTCTCCAAAATCGTCCAGCCAGCGCAGCCGGACAAGCCAGGGCTTTGACAGCGCGCCGGGCAGGGCGTATACTGAGCCAAGCAATATGGTCATCTTCCCCGCCATCGACCTGCGCCGCGGGCGCTGCGTGCGGCTGCGGCAGGGCGACCCGGCCGCTGAGACGGTTTTCGGCGCTGATCCGGCCGCCATGGCCCGCCATTGGGCTGACTGCGGCGCAGCCTGGCTGCACGTGGTCAACCTGGACGGCGCGCTGGGCGACCAGGGGCCGGACGCGCTGAACCTGCGCCGCCTGGCCGAGATCCGCGCCGCGGTCACTCTGCCGATCCAGTTCGGCGGCGGGCTGCGCACCCTGGACGACGTGCAGCAGGCGCTGGCCCTGGGCGCGACGCGCGTGGTGTTGGGCACCGCGGTGGTGCAACAGCCGGAGCTGGCCGCGGCTGCGCTGCAGCGCTTCGGCGCCGAGGCCATCGTCGCCGGGCTAGACGCACGGGCCGGCCGGGTGGCCACCCACGGCTGGCAGGCGGTCAGCGACCTGCACGTGCATGATCTGGGCCGCACCCTGCGCCAGGCCGGCGTGCTGCGCGCGGTCTACACCGACATCGCCCGCGACGGCATGCTCAGCGGCGTGGACGCCGACGGCACGGCCGAGCTGGCCCGCCAGACCGGCCTGCACGTCATTGCCAGCGGCGGCGTGCGGGACCTGGCCGACATCCAGCGGCTCCAGGCGCTGGAAGCCCACGGCGTCGAAGGGGCCATCGTCGGCCAGGCGATCTATACAGGCACATTGGATCTGCGCGCGGCGCTGGTTGTGACTCGTAATGCGTAACTCGTAACCCGGAGTGTGTGGGTATGAGAATGGTTTCCGGGTTGCGTGAAGCGTGAAGCGTGAAACGTGATGGGCGATGCGATGCTTGACCCGTAACCCGTAACTCGTAACCCGTAACCCGTAACCCGTAACTCGTAACTCGTAACCCGTAACCCGTAACCCATTCCCCCATTAACCATTCACCCATTCCCCCATTAACCATTCACCCATTCCCCCATTAACCATTAACCCATTCACCCATTAACCCATTAACCATTAACCATTCACCCATTCCCCCATTGACCATTGACCATTGGCCATTGACCATTGACCATTGACCATTGACCATTGACC
>JACSRL010000804.1 GCA_014879765.1 Anaerolinea sp.
CCCAGACTTCGGACGGCAAAGCCGGCCGGTTGAAGCTATGCCAGGTTCTTGACGGCAAAGGGCTTCGCACACAGGACTCGGCCGGTGCGGCACCGTCCGAAGTCTTGTCAGTTCAACCCGTTCAGAAACCGGGTTTTTCTCGTGCGTCCATGGTGTTCGTCTGCGTAACGGCCTTTCATGGCGCCATGACCTTGATCTGTGAGACAAAAACCCGGTTGCTAATGCCATACACGCGCTGAGTTTGTAGCGTCGGGCGCCGATGCGCAATTCGTTCAGAGCATTGTACCACGCCCGGCAAAGTTGATCAAACGCAGCTCACCCTTTCCGTCTGGCACAGATAGCCGTCTTGTGCTAAAATGCCCGCCGTCGAGATTGGTCCAGTCTTGCGAGTGGACCAATGTGAGTTCACAACCAGGAACAGCAAAGATGAGCAACGGCGAGACACCCACTCAATCCAACTTTATCACCGACATCATCGACGGCCACAACCAATCCGGCCGCTTTGCCGGCCGCGTGCATACCCGCTTCCCGCCGGAACCCAATGGCTACCTGCACATCGGCCATGCTAAGTCGATCATGCTCAACTACGGTCTGGCCCGGCAGTACGGCGGCAAGTTCAACCTGCGCTTCGACGACACCAACCCGACCAAGGAGGAGCAGGAGTACATCGACTCGATCATCGCCGACGTACACTGGCTGGGCGCGGACTGGGAGGGGCGGCTCTTCTACGCCTCGGACTATTTCCAGCAGCTCTATGACTGGGCTGTGCAACTGATCCAACAGGGCCAGGCCTACGTCTGCGACCTGCGCGCCGACGAGGTGCGCGAGTACCGCGGCACGCTGACCGAGCCGGGCCGCGCGAGCCCCTACCGCAGTCGTTCGGTGGCGGAGAATCTGGAGCTCTTCGCACGCATGAAGGCCGGCGACTATGCCGACGGCAGCCGCACCCTGCGCGCCAAGATCGACATGGCCTCCCCCAACCTGAACCTGCGCGACCCGGTGCTGTACCGCATTCTGCACGCCGAGCACCCGCGCACCGGCGACGCCTGGTGCATCTACCCGACCTACGACTGGGCCCACGGCCAGTCGGACAGCATCGAGGGGATCACCCACTCCATTTGCACGCTGGAGTTCGAGGACCACCGGCCGCTCTACGACTGGTGCATCCAGTCCCTGGGCATCCACGCACCGCAGCAGATCGAGTTCGCCCGCCTGAACCTGACCTACACGCTGATGAGCAAGCGGCGGCTGCTCAAGCTGGTCAACGAGGGCATCGTCAGCGGCTGGGATGACCCGCGCATGCCGACGTTGAGCGCACAGCGCCGCCGCGGGGTGACGCCGGCCGCGCTGCACGACCTCACCGAGCGCATCGGCGTGGCCAAAAACAACAGCGTGGTGGACCTGGCCCTGTATGAATACTCGATTCGCCAGGACCTGAACCAGCACGCGCTGCGGGTGATGGGGGTGCTGAATCCGCTCAAGGTGACGCTGATCAACTACCCGGAGGGGCAGGTGGAGTGGCTGGACGCGGTCAACAACCCGGAAGACCCGGCCGCCGGCGTGCGCCAGGTGCCCTTCAGCCGCGAGCTGTGGATCGAACAGGACGATTTTCGCGAGACGCCGCCGCCCAAGTACTTCCGCCTGACCGTGGGCCGCGAGGTGCGGCTGCGCTACGGCTACTTCATCAAGTGCGTGGAGGTGGTCAAGGACGCAGACGGCCAGGTGATCGAGCTGCTCTGCACCTATGACCCGGACACGCGCGGCGGCAACGCACCCGACGGCCGCAAGGTCAAGAGCACCATCCACTGGCTGTCGGCTGCCCATGCCCTGCCGGCCGAGGCGCGGCTCTACGAGCGGCTCTTCCTGACCGAGAACCCCGACGACGTGGCCGAAGGGGGCGATTGGATGGACAATCTCAACCCCAACTCGCTGGAAATTCTCAACTGTTATGTCGAGCCCAGTGTGGCCGGCGCGGCTCCCGGCAGCCGCTACCAGTTCGAGCGCCTGGCCTACTTCTGCGTCGATCCCGACTCCACGCCGGAGCGCCCGGTCTTCAATCGCACCGTGGCGCTGAAGGATGAATGGGCCAAGGTGCAGCAGAGGGGATGACAGGGTGACAAGGTGACAAGGTGACAAGGTGACAAGGTGACAAGGTGACAAGGTGACAAGGTGA
>JACSRL010000311.1 GCA_014879765.1 Anaerolinea sp.
CAGCGAGGGCTTCCTGCCGGGCTACAACTTCCCGCGGCTGCCGCTGTCGGCCTACATCCCCGGCCGGCGGATGGGCAAGAGCGAGCGGGATGAGTACCTGAGCCGGCCACGTTTTCTGGCCATCGCCGAGTTCGGCCCGCGCAGCATCATCTATCACGAAGGCTCGCGCTACACGGTCAACCGGGTGATCTTGCCCGTCGACGTGCAGGGCGATCATGGCATCATCACCCGCAGCGCCAAGCTCTGCCCATCCTGCGGCTATCTGCACCCGGTACAGGAGGGCGTGGCCAATCCCGACCGCTGCGAGCAGTGCAACACGCTGCTGGAGACGCCGCTCGCCGCGCTGATGCGCATGCAGAACGTCTCCACCAAGCGCCGCGACCGCATCAACTCCGACGAGGAGGAGCGCACCCGCATGGGCTATGAGCTGGTGACGGCCGTACGTCTGGAGCGGGACCCCAGCCGCAACACCACCCGCCTGGCCGTCGTTCACGCAGCCGATGGCCGCGAGCTGCTGCGGCTGACCTATGGCCAGGCGGCCACCATCTGGCGCATCAACAAGGGCTGGCGGCGGCGCAAAGACCCCCATATCACCGGTTTTGTGCTGGACAGCGAGCGCGGCATCTGGGCGAACAACAAGGACGCGGTCGAGGATGATCCTGAAGACCCCATGAGCGCGTCCCGGCAGTGGGTGGTGCCCTACGTGGAGGATCGGCGCAACTGCCTCTTGATCGAACCGGTGGAGCCGCTGAGCATGGCGCAGATGGCCTCCTTGCAGCCGGCGCTCAAGAACGCGATCCAGGTGCGTTATCAACTGGAGGACAGCGAGCTGGCGGCCGAGCCGCTGCCGACCCTGGACAAGCGCCGGCTGATCCTGCTCTACGAGGCAGCCGAGGGCGGGGCCGGAGTGCTGCGCCAACTGCTGGACGATGCGCACGCGGTGCGTGAGGTGGCTGAGGAGGCGCTGCGCCTCTGCCACTTCGACCCGGCAACGGGCGAGGACCTGCACAGCGCGCCTCACGCCGCGGAGGCGTGCGAGGCCGCCTGTTACGACTGTTTGATGAGCTACGGCAACCAGCCCGATCACCGGCTGCTGGACCGGCTCACGGTGCGCGATCTGCTGCTCCAGTTGGCGGGGAGCGTCGTCAAGGCCAGCCCGGTGGGCCTGCCGCGGGCCGAGCACGTGGCCAGGCTCAAGGCGCTGTGCGACAGCGATCTGGAGCGCACATGGCTGGACTTCATCGACCAGCGCAACCTGCGCCTGCCCGATGTGGCCCAGCACCCCCTGGCCGGCTGTCACACGGTCGCCGACTTCTACTACAGCGACAGCTACACGGCGATCTTCATCGACGGCCCGATGCACGATCACGCCGACATCGCGGCCAAGGACCGGCAGATCGACGCCTGTCTCTGGGATCAGGGCATCGCCGTGATCCGCTTTCGCTACGGCGACGATTGGCCGGCGATCGCCCGCCAGCATCAGGATCTGTTCGGCATGACAACTGCCACCCTGTTGTAAAGATGAACCACCCCACCTTTGCCATCGGTTCCCTCGTCAACGCGCGCGGCCGCGAGTGGGTCGTCCTGCCCCAGTCCAGCGACGATTTCCTGCTGTTGCGCCCGCTGGGGGGCGTGGAGCAGGAGACGGCCGGTATCTACCTGCCCCTGGAAGGGGATGATGTGCGGCCGGCGACCTTTGCGCTGCCGGATTCCACGCGGCCGGGCGATTTCCTCTCCTGCCGTCTCTTGCGCGACGCGGCCCGGCTGGGCGTGCGCGCCGGCGCGGGGCCGTTCCGCTCCTCCGCGCGCTTGAACGTGGCGCCGCGGCCCTACCAACTCGTGCCGCTGCTGATGGGGCTGAAGCTGGACCCGGTGCGCCTGTTGATCGCCGACGATGTGGGCATCGGCAAGACCATCGAGGCCGCGCTGCTGGCGCGGGAGCTGCTGGACCGGGGCGAGATCCACCGTCTGGCCGTGCTCTGTCCGCCGCACCTGGCCGAGCAGTGGCAGGAGGAGCTGAGCGAGAAGTTCAACATCGCGGCCGAGCTGGTGCTGCCCAGCACCGTCACCCGGCTGGAACGCCACACCGCGGCCGGCCAGTCGTTGTTCGACCTGCACCCCTTCGTCATTGTCTCCACCGACTACATCAAGTCCAGCCGGCGGCGGGATGACTTCGTGCGCAGTTGCCCTGAGTTCGTCATCGTGGACGAGGCGCACACCTGCGCCTTTTCGGCCGACCAGCGCGGCGGCCGCCACCTGCGCCACCAGTTGATCAGCGCGCTGGCCCGGGACCCGGCCCGCCACCTGGTGCTGGTGACCGCCACCCCCCACAGCGGCGACGAAGGCGCGTTTCGCTCGCTGCTGGGGCTGCTGCGGCCAGAGTTCCTGGATCTGCCCGAAGACCTGACCGGGCCACAGCACGAGAAGGCGCGACGCGAGGTGGCCCAGCACCTGGTGCAGCGCCGTCGGGCCGACATTCGCGACTACCTGCACGCCGATACCGTCTTTCCCGGCCGCGCCGAGGCCGAGTTCACCTACACGTTGACGCCAGACTACGCGCGTCTTTTCCGTCAGGTGCTGGACTACGCCCGCGAGCGGGTGGCGGATGAGAAGTTCAACTTTTCGGAAAAAGTTGAACTTCTTGGACCCACGCGTCACCACGCGCGCGTGCGCTGGTGGTCGGCTCTGGCGCTGCTGCGCAGCCTGGCCAGCAGCCCGGCCGCCGCGGCGGCCACCCTGCGCACCCGGTCGGGCACGGCCGAGACCGAGACCGCGGCCGAGGCCGACATCGTCGGTGAGCGCTCGGTGTTGGACCTGGACGACCTCGACACCACCGAGGCGCTGGACATCGCGCCGGGCGGCCAGGAGGGAGAGGAGCAGCCGGCCAGCCAGCGCGAGCAACTGCTGCGCTTCGCCCGCGAGGCAGAGCGGCTGCGCGGGCCGGCCCACGACGCCAAGCTGGCCGCGGCCATGGCCGTTGTGCGCCAACTGCTGGAGGACGGCTACAGCCCGATTCTCTTCTGTCGCTTCATCCCGACCGCCCAGTATGTGGCGGAGGAGCTGCGCAAGGCGCTGCCCAAGGGGGTGGAGGTGGCGGCCGTCACCGGCGAGCTGCCGCCGGCCGAGCGCGAGCAGCGGGTGGCCGCGCTGGGTGAACATCCCCGCCGGGTGCTGGTGGCCACTGACTGCCTGAGCGAGGGGATCAACCTGCAAGAGCACTTCGACGCGGTGATGCACTACGATCTGAGCTGGAACCCCACCCGTCACGAACAGCGGGAGGGCCGCGTCGACCGCTATGGCCAGCCCAGGGCCACGGTGCGCGCCGTCACCTACTATGGCATCGACAACCAGATCGACGGCATCGTGCTGGATGTGCTGCTGCGCAAACACCGCACCATCCGCTCCTCCCTGGGTATTTCGGTGCCGGCGCCGGCCAACACCGCCCAGGTGGTGCAGGCGCTGATGCAGGGCCTGCTGCTGCGCGGCAGCCAGATGGACCAGCGCCAGTTGGCTTTCGACTTCGGCGACCAGCAGGGCGCGGTGGGCGATCTGCACAGCCGCTGGGAGGAGGTCAGCGAGAAGGAGCGTCGCTCGCGCACCATGTTCGCCCAGCGCGCGATCAAGGTCGAGGAGGTGGCGCAGGCCTGGCAGGCGGAGCGGGAGGCCATCGGCGCGGGGGTGGAGGTGCGCAGCTTCATAGCCGACGTGGCGCGCGCCCACCAGGGGTTCGTCGCCGACAGAGCGGGCCTGCTGGAGGTGACTCTGCCCAACCAGGCGGCGCTGCTGGAGGCCGCGGGCGGACAAGAACGCTTTAGCGCGCGCTTCGAGCTGCCGGCGGGCGATGGCGTGCTCTATCTGAACCGCACCCATCCGCTGGTGGAGGGGCTGGCCGGCTACGTCATGGACACGGCGCTGGATCCGCTGGCCAACGGCGTGGCCCGGCGCTGCGGCGCGATCCGCACCCGGGCTGTCCAGCGCACCACGACGCTGCTGCTGTTGCGTCTGCGCTTCCACATCGTGACCCGGCAGAGCGCCCAAGAGATCGCGCTGCTGGCCGAGAGCTGCCAGGCGGCCGGTTTCAGCGGCAGCCCCGCCGCGCCGCAGTGGCTGTCCAGCGCCGAGGCGGAGCGGCTGGTGCAGGCCGAGCCGGACGCCAACATCGCGCCGGGGCAGGCCAGCCAGTTCATCGGCCGCGTGCTGGAGAGCATGGCATCGCTGGAGCCGTCGCTGCACGAGCTGGCGGAGCGCGCCGGCCAGAAGCTGCTGGAGGAGCATCGCCGCGTGCGCTCTGCCGCCCGCCAGACCGATGTGCGCACCAGCGTGCGTCCGCAGTTGCCGGTGGATGTGCTGGGGTTGTACGTGTTGCTGCCGGTGGTGGTCTAGGATTGCCGCGCCATGCCCAGCGCGAACGCCAGCGCCCGCTCCACCTCGGCCATGCGCTCGGCCGACAGCGTGGCGACCAGCGCGCCGAGCTTGTGCTTGGGCACGGTCTGCACGTTGTCCAGATTGGCGGCGCAGGGCGATGGCACGCCGTCCTCCTCGGGCGACAGGAAGACCTCGCTGGGATTGTCGCGCACGGTCGTTGTGATGGGCGCGATGGTGACGCCGCTGAGGTAAGAAAGCGCCGAGCTGCGGGTCAGGATCAACACCGGCCGGCGCTTATCCGGCGGCTCGAAGGTATACCAGCGGACTTCACCTCGTCTCATGCGTCCCCCCAGGTTTGTTCGGCTTGCCAGACATCGAACTCACCGGGCTCGACCGGACGCCGCGCATAGCCGGCCGCGTGTTGACGTTCCAGCTCAGCCATGCGGAAGCGATCCATGGCCTGGCGCAGCGCCTCACGGATGAAAGCCGAGCGGTTCATGCCCAACTGGGCGCTGGTCGTGTCGACCTCCTCCAGCAGAGTCTCGTCGATGGTCATCTGAATCGTCTTGAACATGCGGATACCTCGTTCTGAGATTTGTCTCAACACACAGTTTGCTGTGTGTCATTATCCGCAGTTTGCTCCACGGCACAAGCCATGTTGCGGCGCTGCGAGCCACAGGTAACCATGCAAACCCTCTCCCGCACCCCCTTCACCACCGTCAAGACCGAGGGCGGCATCCTGCCGGCCGACCTGCTGAGCCGCGTTGCGGCCGGCGCGATCGGCGGCCTGCAGTCGACCGACTATCACCTGGCGCCCAGCGAACGGCTGAACGAGGCCGTCAGCCGCTCGTGGAACCGGCTGCTGGGGGTGTGGCGCGGCTTCGACGACCAGCGGCGCAGCCTGCCCGAGACTGACCGCGGCACGACGCTGACCCGCGAGCGCTGGCTGTTGATCCTGCTCCAGGAGCTGGGCTACGGTCGCCCGACCTTCGCCGGCAAGCTCACCGTCGAGGATGGCCTGGGGGAGAGCCACACCTACCCCATCAGCCACCTCTGGCAGCAGACCCCCATCCATCTGGTCAGCTTTCGCCAGGAGCTGGACCGTCGCGACCCGGCCGTGGGCCGCAGCCCGCACAGCCTGCTGCAGGAGTTTCTCAACCGCTGGGATGCCAGCCTGTGGGGCATAACCAGCAACGGGCTGCGCCTGCGGCTGTTGCGCGACAACGCCAGCCTGACCCGCGCGGCCTACGTGGAGTTCGACCTGGAGGCCATGATGGCCGGCGAGCTCTACAGCGACTTCACCCTGCTCTGGCTGGTTTGCCATCAAAGCCGGGTCGAACGCCTGATCCCCAGCCAGACTGATGATGACCCGCTTCTCCCATCCGACGACCGCTCGCCCATCCTCAGAACCGCCGAGCCAGGGGCGCCGATCACCGACTGCTGGCTGGAGCGCTGGTCACAGAGCGCGAGCGAGCAGGGCGCGCGGGCGCTGGACGCGCTGCGCGACGGGGTGCAGGAGGCGATCAGCGCGCTGGGGATGGGCTTTGTGCAACACCCGGCCAACGGCGCGCTGCGCGTGGCCCTGAAAAAAGGGGAGCTCTCCGCCGCCGACTATTACCGGGAGCTGCTGCGCCTGGTCTACCGGCTGATCTTTCTCTTCGTGGCCGAGGACCGGGAGCTGCTGCTGTTGCCCGATGCGCCGGCCGAGGCGCGCGAGCGCTATCGTTCCTACAGCGTGGGCCGGCTGCGCGAGCTGGCCGCGGCCCGCCGCGGCTCGCCGCACCCTGATCTCTACCGCGGGCTGCGGCTGCTCTTTCATCTGCTGCGCGGCGGCTATGCGCCGCTGGGATTGCCCGGCCTGGGCGGCTTTCTCTTCTCCGCGCGCGCCACCCCCCATCTGGACGGGGCCGACATCGCCAACCGCGGCCTGCTGGACGCCATCCGCAGCCTGGCCCTGGTGATCGAAGGGGGCGTGCGCCGGCCGGTGGACTACCGCAACCTGGACACCGAGGAGCTGGGCAGCGTCTACGAGTCGCTGCTGGAGCTGCACCCTCAGCTCAACGTGGACGCCGCCACCTTCGCCCTGGAGGTGGTGGCCGGCTCCGAGCGCAAGACCACCGGCACCCACTACACGCCGACGCCGCTGGTCAACAGCCTGCTGGATACGGCGTTGGAACCGGTGGTGGCCGAAAGACTGGCGGCCGTAACACGTAACAGCGTAACACGTAACGGCGTAACCCGTAACCCGGAAGGCCCTTCGGGTTATGGGTTACGGGTTACGGGTTACGAGCACGCCCTTCTCTCCATCAAAGTCCTGGACTACGCCTGCGGCTCCGGCCACATGCTGATCGGGGCGGGGCGACGGCTGGCGCGGCATCTGGCCCGCATCCGCACCGGCGACGACGAGCCAGCGCCCGAGGCCAGCCGCGCGGCCATGCGCGATGTGGCGCGCCACTGCCTCTACGGCGTGGACATCAACGAGATGGCGGTGGAGCTGTGCAAGGTGGCGCTGTGGATGGAGACGCTGCAGCCGGGCAAGCCGCTGAGCTTTCTGGACAAGAACATCCAGTGCGGCAACAGCCTGCTGGGGGTGACGCCGGAGCTGGAGATCGCCGAGATCCCCGACGACGCCTTCCAGCCGCTGAGCGGCGACGACAAGAAGACCGCCACGGCGCTGCGGGCGCGCAACCGCCGCGAGCGCGGGGGCCAGGGCAGCTTTCTGCGCGAGATGATGGCCGCCTCCGAGGAGAGCGTCATCGAGCTGGAGCATGAGCTGGCCGAGATCGAGACGCTGGACGAGGACGATCTGGAGACGGTGGCGCTCAAGGCCGAGGCCTTCCAGGACTACCTGGACTCGCCGGCCTTCCGCCGCCAGCGGGGCGAGTATGACCTGTGGAGCGCGGCCTTTTTCTGGCCCATTCCGGCCGGCGACGCCGAGCTGATGCTGGCCCCCACCCAGGGCGAGCTGGACAAGCGGCGCGGCTATTGGACCGAAAACGATCCGCTGGCCCGCCAGGCCCGGCAGATCGCGCAGCGCCACCGCTTCTTCCACTGGGAGCTGGCCTTTCCGACCGTGTTTCGCCGCGGTCTGCCCACGCCCGCGGGATCAGGGGCCGGGGGTGAGGGCTCCGGCTTCGACGTGGTGCTCAGCAACCCGCCCTGGGAGCGGATCAAGCTGCAAGAGAAGGAGTGGTTCGCCAGCCGCAGCCCGGAGATCGCGGCCGCAGCCAACGCCGCGGCGCGCAAGCGCATGATCGCCGCGCTGGCGCAGGAGGATCCGGCGCTGCACGCCGCCTACCTGGCCGATCTGGCCGCGGCCGAGGGGGAGAGCGCGTTCATCCGCGCCAGCGGCAAATATCCCCTCTGTGGACGGGGCGATGTCAACACCTACGCTGTCTTTGCCGAGCTGGCGCGCCAACTGCTCAGCCCGGCCGGCCGGGCCGGCATCATCGTGCCCAGCGGCATCGCCACCGACGACACCACCAAGTTCTACTTCCAGGAGATCATGGAGAGCGGGACGCTGGTCAGCCTGTACGATTTCGAGAACCGGCGCGCGATCTTCCCGGCGGTACACCGCAGCTTCAAGTTCTGCCTGCTGACTCTGCGCGGGGAGGCCTTCGCCGAGCGAGAGAGGGGGAGAGCAGGAGAAGGAGAGAGAGCGCCGGCGCAGTTCGTCTTCTTCGCCCTGGATGTGGACGATCTGCGCGATCCGCAGCGGCGCTTCACCTTGAGCGCGGCCGATATCGCCCTGCTCAACCCCAACACCCGCACCTGTCCCATCTTCCGCAGCCAGCGCGACGCCGAGCTGACCAAAAGCATCTATCGCCGTGTGCCGGTGCTGGCATCGGAGCAACAGACACAAGTTGGCAACTGGGAGATAGGCCTGTTTACGATGTTCCATTCATCAGGAGCAGCTCATCTTTTTCTGGATCAAGCTCATCTTTTGGCAATTGCTGCCGTTCGTCACAACAACTATTGGCGCGCTACCGTTGAGACATATCTTCCCTTGTATGAAGGCAAAATGTTTCACCAGTTTGACCACCGATTTGCTAGTGTCGTAATGACCCACAACGTGGCCAGACCTGCTCAACCAATTGATGCAACGGATCGCGAGAAGGCTGACCCCGCTTGGTTGCCTCATCCACGAGCTTGGGTAGCCGAGCAGGAGATCAAGAATCACAGTCCGAAAGATGTGTGCACCACATGGTTCCTGGGGTTCAAAGACATTACATCTGGCACAAACGAGCGGACTCTTCTCGCCACCGTATTGCCCGGTTATCCACTTGTAGATTCCATAGAAATCATCGGTCTGCAAGGCGAAAACCGCGGGAATGATGCTGGCTTACTCGTGAGCCTCCTCAACAGTTTCGTTGTGGATTACGTGACGCGGCAGAAGATTGGTGGATTGCACATTAAGTTTTATCTGTTGAGGCAATTGCCAGTGATCGCTCCGACCGGGTTTCAGAGATCTTGTGCTTGGTCGCCTACTAGGTCGTCGGCCCAGTGGCTCCTTTCCCGCGTCCTGGAGCTGACCTACACCGCCTGGGACCTGCTCCCCTTCGCCCAGGACGTGCTGCCGGTGCTGGGCGATCATCCGTACGCGTCACGTTTTGCGGGTCACGTCCCGCCGCCCTTCCGCTGGGACGAGGAGCGCCGCTTCCTGCTGCGCTGCGAGCTGGATGCGGCCTATTTCCACCTCTACGGCATCGGCCGCGACGACGTGGCCTATATCCTGGAGACCTTCCCCATCGTCAAGCGCAAGGAGCTGGCCCGCCACGGCGAATACCGCACCCAGCGGGTGATCCTGGAGATCTACGACGCGATGCAGCAGGCCATGGAGAGCGGCCAGCCGTACCAGACGCGGCTGGATCCGCCGCCGGCCGATCCGTCGGTGGCGCATACCAGTCCGCCGCCGGGGTGGGTGGCCGCGGCCATCCACGAATAGGGTCACGAATACACGAATGGCGTCCACAACAGCCATCGACACCGCGTGGGATGAGCGATGTCATCGACGCTTGCCATATTTCCATATTTATGGAAATATGGCATCGACGGCGGCATCACACTGCCAAGAAGAGCGCCTCTTGTCCCGACCGGTCCGGCGTCATCCGGAGAGCAAGCGAGCCAGTGGAGCAACTCCCATGAAAACGACCATTGAGATTTCTGATGACCTCTTTCGCCAGGCCAAGGCGCAAGCGGCTTTGCGCGGTATCCGTCTGCGCGACCTGGTGGAGTATGGCTTGCGTCTGGCCGTGGAGACGCCGCCGGCGTCGGCCGGCGGCCAACGCACGGCCTTTCCCCTGATCAAAGGCTCCCGCGACGACGTCGCACTGACCGACGAGCAAGTCGCCGCAGCCATCGTCGAGCTGGACGAGGAGGAGTCTCAGCGCCATGCCAGCTTTGTGCGACACTAATCTTCTGCTGGCGCTCTGCTATGACCGGCACGTTCACCACGGCGCCGCGCTGGAGTGGTTGGACGCCCAAGGCCAACGCAGCGCCGTGCTCTGCCGCACCACGCAGTTGAGCCTGCTGCGCCTGCTCTGCCACGCCACAGTCATGGCGGACAACGTCCACACCATGCCTCAGGCCTGGACAGTCTACGACCAGATTCTCGCCGACGAAGGCTTCACGTTTCACTCCGAGCCGGCCAACCTGGAGCCGACGCTACGACGGCTCACGCAAGCTGACCTGTCTTCCCCCAAGCTTTGGCAGGATGCCTATCTGGCTAGCTTCGCACTGGCGTCTGGACTGTACCTGGCGACTTTTGACCGCGGCTTCCAGCAGTATCCCGGACTGCGCGTGGTTCTGTTGAGTTAACTGCTCGGGCCTGGGTTCGTAGAACGTTTCTACCAGCCGATACCTGTCGCCAAAAAAGTGTCTGGTCACGACCTCGAGGACAACAGGATGCGCTTGCCATCCACGACCGCGGCGATCTCCAGCTCGCCGCCCAGCGCAGCCACATAGCGGCGCACCGTGGAAATGCGGTGATCCTCACGGCGCTCCAGCTTGGAGAGTTGCGACTGAGTGATAGCAACCCGCTGCGCCAGTTCCTCCTGGGTTAGCCCAGCCGCCTCGCGCAAGGCGCGCAGATCCATTTCCAGCAGTTCTTGCTCCACGGCGTTATCGATCTGCTCGAGTTGGTCAGGCGAAAACTTCTTCGCTTTCATCTCTTGCCACGTATGCACGATCATTGTCTCAATCCTCATCTCAGAATCGTGTCAAGCTTATATGCTCTCACTGATATCCCACAAGTACCGTACCCAGATGGCCTCGACCTTGGGTATCATACTGGCGTAGAATCGATCATCACCAGTCTTGTCGCCACCCAGCAACAACACGGCTTGGCGCAATGAGTCAAACGCGTAGAAGACACGCAGTGGTCTACCGCGGCTTTGGATGCGCAACTCACGCAATGGATACCTCGAAGTTGTGATGGCCGAAGAGTAAGGATACCCAAGCGCCGTTCCTTTGGCCTCCAGGAGACCAACTACACGAGCAACAGCCTCGCCATCGGAATCATCCAATGCCAAAAACCATTGCTCGAACTCATCGGTACCTAGAACTTCAATCATGCACTTATTATGCCATTAAGTGACTATTGTTGCAAGTCGCGTCTGTGAGTGAATATGGATCGACAACGCCGCTTACGCTACGTCTTGGCCGTTTACCTGGTCGTGCTAAGCCTGGCCGTGATTCTAAGCCTGGCTGGCTTATTCTTCACCGCCAGCCCGGATTTGCGGTTTCCGGATGAGCAACTATGTGTCGGCGCTGCTGTCAGGTGATAAAGTTGACGGCGGATAGGTAGTCCAGTTCTGTCCTCAATGGCTACCCATTTTCTCGCGCTGACGGTTTGCAAGTTTGGGTGCTGGCTGCCCATATACCTGGCGAAGGTGTGTTATCCTGGTCGGGACAAAACAAAGCTGTCCAGCCACAAAGCCATGAAGGAGCCTCTATGACGACGACCCCATCTGCCACGCCGCACACCAACCGCCTGATCCACGAGACCAGCCCCTACCTGCGCCAGCACGCGCACAATCCGGTGGACTGGTATCCCTGGGGCGAGGAGGCGCTGGGCCGCGCCCGCAACGAGGATAAGCCCATCTTCCTGAGTATCGGCTATTCGGCCTGCCACTGGTGCCACGTCATGGCCCATGAGTCCTTCGAGGACGAGCAGACGGCCAAGCTGATGAACGAGCTGTTCGTCAACATCAAGGTGGACCGCGAGGAGCGGCCCGACCTGGATGGCATCTACATGCAGGCGGTACAGGCCATGACCGGCCAGGGCGGCTGGCCCATGAGCGTCTGGCTCCTGCCCGATGGCTCCCCCTACTACGGCGGCACCTACTTTCCGCCGGTGGAGCGCTACGGCATGCCCAGCTTTCGCCGGGTGCTGGTGGCCGCGGGGGACGCCTACCGCACCCGCCGCGGCCAGGTGGAGGAGAGCGCCGGCCGCATGCGCGCCGCCTTGCAGCGCAGCAGCCTGCTGGGGCCGGCCGAGGGCAGCCTGGATGCGTTGATTGCTGACCAGGCGGCGCAGGAGCTTGCGCGCCACTATGACGCCGTCAACGGCGGTTTCGGCGGTGCGCCCAAGTTTCCGCAGCCGATGAACCTGAGCTTTCTGCTGCGCTATCAGTGGCGGAAGGGTCTCGATACGGCAGCCTACTCGACCGGCGGCGGGGAGGGTCTCGGTACGGCTGCGGCAGCCTACTCGACCGGCGGAGCGACCGGCGGTGGCGGCGGGGAGGTGTTGGCTATGGTGACGCAGACGCTGCGCAAGATGGCGCGCGGCGGCATCTATGACCAGTTGGGCGGCGGCTTTCACCGCTACTCGGTGGACGATCACTGGCATACGCCGCATTTCGAGAAGATGCTCTACGACAACGCGCAACTGGCCCGGCTGTATGTGGAGGTCTGGCAGGTGACGGGGGATGCCGAGCTGCGCCGGGTGGCCGAGGAGACGCTGGACTATGTGGCGCGCGAGATGACCGACCCCAGCGGCGCGTTCTATTCCTCCCAGGACGCGGACAGCGAGGGGGAGGAGGGCAAGTTCTTCCTCTGGGATCTGCGGGAGCTGGAGGCGCTGCTGGGCGCGGATTCGTGGCCGGTGGCCAAGTACTACGACGTGACCGCGCGCGGCAATTTCGAGGGCAGGAACATCCTGCACGTGCCGCGTGACCTGGTGGACGCCGCGGCCAAGGCTGAGGTGACGCCGGAGTTCATGGCCGAGGC
>JACSRL010000805.1 GCA_014879765.1 Anaerolinea sp.
GCTATGTAGCCGGGTCGATTTATCGCCCGGCGGTATCGCACGTGGACGAGCTTCGCTCTATTGCCGGAAGACTATCTTGAGGTTCATTACAGCCGTCCAACCGCCAAGATTACATTCTTGTAATGACTTTGCCGATTTTCGAGGTCGCGGCTATAATGCACCCTTACAGCCGTTTTGCCCGCGGCTGCTGAAAGGTTTTCCATGTCTATTCTGAATACTGTTCTGAACGTTGTCGGGTTCGCACTGATCTTTGGCATTCTGGTCTTCATCCACGAGCTCGGTCACTTCCTGGTCGCCCGGCGCAACGGAATCGTGACGGAGGAGTTCGGCTTTGGCTTCCCCCCGCGCGTGGTCACGCTGCGCCGCGGCAAGGGCCGCCTGGTGGTCGGCGGCCGCACGGTCATCGTCCCCGGCGGCTTTGAACTGCCCGCCGAACTGGTGGCCGGCTCAACCATCACCTATGAGACAAGCCCAGACCCGCGCGGCCGCCCCCTGCTCAGCAAGATCGAGCTCCTCGATGGGCCGGAGGGGGCCGCCGACGAGCGGCAGACGGTCACGCTGATCGATCCGGGCACCATCTACAGCATCAACGCTATTCCTGTGGGCGGCTTCGTGCGCATGCGCGGGGAAGATGGGCCGGCCGGCCCTGGCAGCTTTGCCAGCGCCTCGGCCCGGGCCCGCGTGGCCACCCTGCTGGCCGGGCCGGGCATGAACTTCCTGCTGGCCATCTTCCTCTTCGCCCTGACCGCCATGCTGGGCCAACCCCAGGCGGTGCCCGGGGCGCGCATCGGCGACATCTCGGCCGGCTCGCCGGCCGAGCAGGCCGGCCTGCAAAGCGCCGATCGCATCTTCCTGATCGGCGACGCCGAGGTGCGCAGCGCCCAGGACATCGGCGACTACATCAAGACGCGCCCCGGTGAGCCGGTCACACTGACCATCGAGCGCGACGGTGAGCGCTTCACCGTCACGCTGACGCCGCGCGTCTCCCCCCCGCCCGGCGAGGGCGCCATCGGCATCGAGGTGCAGCAGGTGCCAGAGCTGGTGCGCAGCGGCCCCATCGAGGCGCTGGGCCAGGGGGTTTCCGAGACCGCACAGTACGTCTATCTCACCCTCTCCGTTCCTGCCCTGTTGGTGCGCGGCGCCATCCAACCGGCCGAAGCGCGGCCGGTCGGCCCGGTGGCGATCTACGGCCTGACCAGCGGCGCGATCAATGCCACGGCCACCTCAGGCCTCTGGTACCCTGTGTTGCAACTCATGGGCATTCTCAGCGCAGCCCTGGCAATAACCAATCTGCTCCCCATCCCAGCTCTGGACGGTGGCCGGCTTCTCTTCATTCTTATCGAGAAGATCCGGGGCCGCCGTGTCGATCCCAATTGGGAGGGCGCCATCCATCTGGCCGGCATGGTGATTCTTCTCGGACTCATGGCCATCATCACCTATCAGGACTTGGTTTCGCCGATCCTGTCGCCAGACTGGTTGGCTCCGCTGGGCCGGTAACGGCCCGCGGCCCACTCTTGGGCTGGCCGGAGCGCGGTGCAGATCGCGCTTGGCCCCCCTTCCCAAAGAGGAAATCCCATGTTATGTAAACGCTGTGGCGCCACGATACACCACGGACTGCAAGTCTGTCCGCATTGTGGCGAACGCCAGGCACGACAAAGCAACCACGTCTCCTGTTCGCACTGTCGCCATCGCGCCCCCGCCGCCTCCAGCGTTTGCCCGCGCTGCGGGCAGACGCTGCGCGCCCGCCGTCTGCCGGGCGGCATGGGCATCACGCTGGGCGCGATTCTGCTGGCCGGCCTGGCCCTTTCGGCCGGCGTGACCGCGCGCGAGTGGAACACTGTGCAGCAGTCGGCCAAAGGCCGGCTGGCGCAGTTCGAAACAGGCATCAACGAGCTGGGTGGCAAGGTGCTGGACACCGCCTCCAGCCTGACCATCGAGCAGGGGGATCTGGCCACCCCCACGCCGACGCCCATCGTCGTGTTGGCGGCCCTGCCAGAAGACGCCGGCCAGGCCGCCGCAGCCGCGCAGGCCATCGTGCTGGCGCCCACCACGGTGGGCAAGGCCATCGGCGGCGGCAACGGCGCGGCCACCATGGCCGGCATGGCCCCCACGGCCGCGCCAGAGCTGGCCGACCCCACGGCCGAGGCGCCGGCGGCTGAACCCACGGC
>JACSRL010000806.1 GCA_014879765.1 Anaerolinea sp.
GTTTGTAACCGGACATGGTTCCGTATGGCGAATTTGTCACGTTGGAAACGTGACCTACGGTTGGGCAGGGGAGAGTTGGTAGAAGAACAGGCCGTATGCTTCGCGCAGGGCGAGTTCGGTCTGGCGCAGGCTGCTGGCCGTGGGCAGCAGGTCGAGGAGGGAGAACTCGGTGCGTGCGTCGCTCTGAAAGTCCACGGGGAAGGGTGTGACCGCCAGCCCGGCGCGCTCAAACAACAGGCGGGCGCGGGCCATGTGATAGGCAGAGGTGACCAGCGTCACCCTGCGCGGCGCGTCAGGGGGGAGGGCCGCCGCAAGCAGCTCGGCCACGGCCTGCGCCTCCGCCGCCGTGTTGACCACCGGCCCGGTCGTCAAGATGGCATCCTCAGGCACGCCGTCGGCCACGGCCAGCGCGGCCATCGCCTCCCCTTCGGGCGGGGCCGTCGGGCGCCAGGGCAGCCACGCGCCGGTGAAGACCAGCCGCGGCGCCTTGCCCGCCAGGTAGAGCGCCACGCCGCCGTGGTAACGGTCGATGGCATCCGTGTATTCGACGGCGCTGGGGTCGCCCGGCGGGTAAGTGCGCCCGCCGCTGAGCACGACGATGGCGGCGGTAGTGGGTATGTTGGCAATGGGCTGACGCACCTGCCACCCTTCCGCTGCGCGCATCGCATAGTCGCCGACCAGGGGCGTGCTGGCGAGCCAGAGCAGGGCAACGCCCAGCCAGCAGAGCCAGATGCGGCGCAGCAGCAGGCCGGCGACCACCAGGAGCAGGGTGGCGCCGGTGGGCAGGAAGAAGACGGGGAGGAGTTTGTTGAGGTAGATCATGGGCAAGCGTGGCGCGGTGCAAGTGGCGGCGGCACATTAGCGCAGCACGGCGGCCACGGTGCGCAGGAGCAGCAGCAGATCGCCGGCGAGGGTGCGGCGGTCGAGCCAGGCCAGGTCGATGGCCAGTTTGGCCGGCAGCACCTGGGTGCAGTAGACCTGCTCCCAGTCAGGGCCGGTGAGCAACTCCTCCTCACGGCGATAGGCCACCGATGCGGCGCCGGTGATGCCCGGACGTACGCTCAGCACGCGGCGCTGCTCGGCGGTGTAGAGCGCGACGTAGCGTGGGTCTTCGGGGCGGGGACCCACCAGACTCATCTCCCCACGCAGGACGTTGAGCAACTGGGGCAGCTCGTCCAGCTTGGTGCGGCGCAGGAACGCACCGCTGCGGGTGATGCGCGGGTCGCCGGCAGCGGTAATGGCCGGCCCACTGCCGGCAGTGTCCACACGCCTGCTGCGGAATTTGTAGAGACGGAAATGAATGCCGTCTTTGCCCACGCGCACGCCACGATGGAAGACCGGCCCCGGCGAATCCCAACGCACGGCCAGCGCAATGAGCAGGAACAGGGGGGCCAGCACCACGAGCGCCGGTGCGGCCAACAGGAGAACAAAGAGCCGAAAGTGCATGGGCTGCCGGCGCTTCCGTTGCGGTTGGGTCAAGGGCGTAATGCGCGACAATGTCCAACACGGCGTCGATCACATCCTGCACGTCCTGGTCGTCCATCTTGCTGTAGATGGGCAGCGAGACTTCGCGCTGATATTCGCGGTAGGCGACCGGGAAGTCTTCGGGTTGGTAGCCGTAGGCGGCCCGGTAGTAGGGATGCAGATGCAGAGGGATGAAATGGACGCTGGCGCCGATGTTGCGCTCCTTGAGTTCGGCAATGAAACGCGCCCGGTCGATGCTGAGCCGGTCCAGGTTGAGGCGCAGCATGTAGAGGTGCCAGGCGTGCTGACAGCCGACGGGCGCCTGCGCCGGCGGCTCCAGCGCCGGGACACCGGCAAAGGCCGCATGGTAGCGCGCGGCGATGGCTGTGCGGCGCTGCCACATGCGCTCGGCCTTGCGCAACTGCACCAGCCCGATGGCGGCGGCGATGTCGGTCAGGTTGTATTTGAAGCCGGGCGCCACGATCTCGTAGTACCAGGAGCCTTCGGCGGTATAGCGCTTCCAGGCGTCTTTGCTGATGCCGTGGAGCGCCATGATGCGGCAGCGCTCGGCCCAGGCGTCGTCGTCGGTGCAGATCATGCCGCCTTCGCCGGTGGTGAGGGTCTTGGTGGCGTAGAAGGAGAAGCAGGTGAAGGAAGGGCGCGGCGGACCTTCTAATTGTGAATTGTGG
>JACSRL010000807.1 GCA_014879765.1 Anaerolinea sp.
GCCAGAGCGGCGGGCTCGGTCAGGAGACCGGCCAGAGCGGCGGGCTCGGTCAGGAGACCGGCCAGAGCGCTGGGAACGGTGGGTATGATCAAGACGCGCCGGTGTTGGTGGCGGTGATCAACAATGCGCGCGATCTGGCGCGGGCGCGCGACGAGGGCTGGTATCGCATTCCGCTCAAGCGGGCGCCGCGACGGGTGGCGGCCGAGTATCTGGCCTTCTACCAGACCAGCGCCTTCGGCGACGAGGGGTGCGCGGTCAACTACTATGCGCCGGTGCGCCGTTTCCATCTGCTGACGCGGGCCGAGCTGCTGCCCGACGAGGCTGGCCACCCGCGCGCCGGCGACCGCTACTACAAGATCGAGCTGGGCCCCTTGCAGCCGCTGCCGCGGCCGGTGCCCAGCCGCGCCCTGCGCCGCATCGCCTTCATCCCCACCACGCTGCGACGCCTGCTGGCCGCGCGCGAGATCAACGATCTGTGGCAGCGCGACGATCCGCAGGAACGGCTCTGGCTGGCGCTGCGCGAGGCTGGCCTGCTGGTGGAGTATCGCTACCAGGTCAGCCAGCCTGCCGGCGAGGTAGCAGTGGATTTCGCGCTCTTTTGCCGCGATGGCCGCATCGCCGTGCTGTGCGACGACGCGGCTGGCCAGGAGGAGACCCTGCGCGAGCAGCGGCCGGCCGACTATGAGCTGGCCGCCGAAGGCTGGACCGTGCTGCGCTTCAGCCAGCCAGAACTGGACGCCGAACTCCCCCGCTGCGCCGGCGCGATCATCGCGACGGTGCAGCAGTTGGGAGGGCAGGGCGGCAGCGTGATGCGTAACGAGTAATGCGCAACCCGTAACACGTAACCCGGAAACGACTCTCACTATTCCGGTTACGGGTTACTCGTTACGGGTTACTCGTTACGGGTTACTCGTTACTCGTTACGCCTAAAATATCCGAGTGAACAGAAATGACCCACACCTTCCTGATCTACGGTTCCTACGGCTACACCGGCGACCTGATCGCGCGCGAGGCGGTGGTGCGTGGGCTGCGGCCGATCCTGGCCGGCCGCGACCCGCAACGACTGGCGCGGCAGGCGGCTGAGCTGGGCCTGCAACACATCGCCTTCAGTCTGGACGACCGCGCCGCGCTGGACCTGGCGCTGAGCCAGGTCAATGTGGCGCTGCACTGCGCCGGCCCCTTTGCCGCCACAGCCCAGCCCATGGTCGATGGCTGCCTGCGCCAGCGTGTCCACTATCTGGACCTCACCGGCGAGATCCAGGTTTTCGAGGCTCTGGCCCGGCGCAGCGCCGAGGCTCAAGCGGTTGGGGTGATGTTGTTGCCCGGCGCGGGCTTCGACGTGGCGCCCAGCGACTGTCTGGCCGCCCATCTCAAGCGGCGTCTGCCCACGGCCGACCGGCTGGCGCTGGGCATCCGCGGCCTGGGCAGCGGCGTCTCACGCGGCACGCTCAACACCGGGGTCGAAAGCTTGGCCGGCGCGACCTGGGTGCGCCGCCAGGGAAAGCTGATGCAGTTGCCAGCCGGCTCGCTGACCCGCGCCATCAACTTCGGTCGCGGCATGGAGAGCTGCACAGCCATCGGCTGGGGCGACGTGGCCACGGCCTTCTACAGCACCGGCATCCCCACCATCGAGGTCTACTTTGCCGCGCCGCTGGCTCTGCGCTGGGGACTGCGCAGCACGCGCTGGCTCGGCCCGCTGCTGGGCGCGCCGCCGGTCCAGGCCGCGCTCAAGGCGGCCGTCCAGCGCCAGCCCCCCGGCCCCAACGCCGCACAGCGCGCCCGTGGCCGCAGCCTGCTCTGGGGCGAGGTGCGCGATCCGGCCGGCCAGCGCCGCGTCAGCCGGTTGAGCACGCCCGACGGCTACACCTCCACCGTGCTGGCCGCCCTGGCCATGGTCGAGAAGGCGCTGGCCGGCCAGGCGCCGCCCGGCTTCCAGACCCCGTCGCTGGCCTACGGCGCCGATCTGGTGCTGGAACTGCCGGGTGTGACGCGCGAGGATGTGGCGCAGTAGCGTACCCGGTGAATGGAATTCACCGTCTGACACCACAAAGCCGCCTCAGCGGCTGCGGAAGGTCCCAGCGGCCAGTGAATGGAATTCACCGTCTGACAGCACAAAGCCGCCTCAGCGGCTGCGGAAGTTCCCAGC
>JACSRL010000808.1 GCA_014879765.1 Anaerolinea sp.
ATCGAGATCGTGGATCGAGTAGGCCGCCGTATCGAGATCGTGGATCGAGTAGGCCGCCGTATCGAGATCCGCAGGGCCCACTCGACCAACGACGTGCGTAAGCCTGAGATAATTCAATATCGAAATACTAACACACAACAGCGCGCTTGTCAAGGGGTCAGGAGGGGCGCTTGCCCAGCAGCAACGCGACCAGGAGGGCCAGGATCGCGGCCGGCGTCAGTCCGCAGAAGCCGGCCATGAACTCGCTGGCGTCGCGCACGAGGGCATCGACGAGCTGGCGGAACTGCTGGCCGGCGCTGTAGGGATCGTCGATGGGGTGTTGGCAGGCGGCCAGCAGCAGGGGCGCGGCCAGCAGCGCAGCCATCAGCCACCCACGCCACGGCAACAGCCTGAGCCTGGCCAAAACCAATTTGACGCTTTGGCCGGTCTCCAACCGAGCCAACCCACGACATTGTTTGCTGTCCGAATCCAATTTGACGCTTTGGCCGGTCTCCGACCGAGCCAACCCACGACATTGTTTGCCGTCCGAATCCAAGTTGACGCTTTGGCCGGTCTCCGACCGAGCCAACCCACGACGTTGTTTGCTGTCCGAATCCAAGTTGACGCTTTGGCCGGTCTCCGACCGAGCCAACCCGCGACGTTGTTTGCAGACAGGCGCTTTCGGTTCCATGCCACACCTCACATGCCCCATACCTCGATGGATTTGCCTCGATACTGCACCGTCCGCCGGTAGATCTTCTCGTCCCACGAACGGCCCGGCTCGCGGTCGAAGATCAGCAAATGGCCGGCCTCGGCGCCGCTGCTATCCATGTAGGCCCAGACCTGCGCCTGGCCGTCGGCCAGCACCTGCTCCAGAACGCCGTAACGAACCTTGAGCTCGATCACCACCCGCTGCACGCCGCCGGGATGGGGCCAGATCAGCAGCAGGTCGGTGCGCCGTCTGCCCAGGCCGTATTCCCGCTCCACGCGGCCGCCGCCGTTGACGATGCGCTGCAAAAAGGCCTGCATTAACAGTTGTGGGCCGGCCTCGCGATAGGGCATCCCTGCCAGCCAGTGCTCCGAGTGCTCCCGGTAGAACTGCTGAAAGGCCGCCAGCAGCTTGGCTACGTCCAGCCGGCCATCGGGCTGGATGTACCAGGCCGGCTCCTGGCTGATGGTCAGTTGCGTGGTGTAGATCAACGCCCGTGGGATGATTTCCTGGTAGATGGGGTTGGCGATGTGCAGTTGACCCTCTTTCGCCACCAGGCCCAGGTCAACGACGTACTGCACGTCGTCGTCGGGCAGGCGTTCTGGCGTGCGCTGGCCGGCCAGGATCGGCTCAATCACGCTGCGCACCCTCGGCTCACGCAGCTTGTCGACCAACTGGTCCAGGTGCGTCTCACGGCGCAGGATGAGGTGCTCTTTGGCCTCGTTCACCAGGTTGACGGTGATGGGATGACTGCGCTCGCGGCCGGCAGCCATCTCGAAGCAGACCTCGTAGCCCAGCGCGTTGACCAGCCAAGGCTGGCCTTGGGTCAGGTCCCAGATTCTACTCAAGGCGTCCGGGGTGAAGGGCTGGCCGGTCTCAGCGGAGTGTTGTTGGAAAAGCAGCATCGATTCATGACGGTCAAAATCCCCCATACGCAGCGACTCAGCTTTGATGTTGAAGGCGCTGCCGCCGGTGATGATCTCCTGGTTGCGGCTGGAGTGGATGCGGTAGTCGCGCACATCGCGCACGCCGCACAGGACGACGCTCTGGGGGAACAGCCGTGGTCGCTTAGCATAGCCGGCCCGCAACTGGCGCAGCACCGCGATCAGCGTATCGCCGATCAAGGCGTCGATCTCGTCGATCAGCAACACCAGCGGCTTGGCATTGCCATCGGCCCAGCGGGTCAGCACCTCGCTCAGCGCGTTGAACCCGCCATGCTCGCGCCAGATCGCAGGCCACAGCGCCTCCAGCGTCTGATCACCCAGATAGACGCGCGCCGCGCTGCCCAGCTCAGACAGAATTGCCCGGATGGCCGCATCCACATCTTCGCGCGCGGCCTGGGCTATCTCCACGTTGATGTAGAGGGCGGTGTATTGTCCGGTCTGGTTCAGATGCTCCATCAGCGCCAGCAGATAGGTGGTCTTGCCCACCTGCCGCGGCGCATGCAGCACGAAA
>JACSRL010000291.1 GCA_014879765.1 Anaerolinea sp.
TAGGGGGCGTGGTCGGTGTCGCCGTGGGGGTGACGGCGACGGTGGGCGTCGGCGTGGCGGTGGCCGTGATCCCGACAGTGGCGGTGAGCGCGGCCGTCACGGCCGCGGCTCTCCCCGTTTCGCTGAGCGGCAGGGTGGCAGTGAGCGGCAGGCTGGGGGTGAGGGTAGCTGTGACGGTGATGGCGACCGGCGGCGCCAGCGCGGCCGCGGTGGCCTGGGCGATCTGCTGCACCGCGGCTGCCTCGGTGGCCTTGGCCGCGGCGATGATCTGGCTGGCGGCCGCGTCGGTGGCGCGCAGCTCAGCGTATTGGGCATAGGCCCGCAGTTGTTCCTCGGTGGGCGGCGGGGCGGTGCAGGCGGCAACCACCGCCAGCAGCAGCGCCAGGATCAACAAGACAAGCAATGGCCTCATCAACCTCCTCCTTCCTGCTACAAAACGCGGCCTGGCGAATTCAGCGCTGCACGGTTTTCATCTCACGCCAAGACCGCACAGGGTGGAGAGTCTTGACGGTGTTGCGGGAGAAGCGTGACTCGCTGAAATTGCCAGAAAAGGGATGCTCTGGCTGGCATTATAGACCTGCCTCCACGCCTTGTCAATCGCACAACGCGTTGGCAGGGCAGACCGGGTTTGTCCGCTGGCTGCAACGCGGCTAGAATAGAGCTATGCCTGAAACACCAATCCGCATCCAGCAACTGGCGCTGCGCAACGCCTACGCGGCCGACGATCCCGCCCGCTGCGCGGCCCATCACCTCAACCTGGCGCGTCAGATGGAAGGGGCCGGCGGCGATCCCTCCACCTGGCTGGCGCATGGCGTGGCCGGCGCGGTGCTGCTCTTTCAATCTGACGATGATCTGCTGCCCAACGCCCTGGGGCAACTGGCCATGAGCTTCGTGCAACATGCCCCGCGCAAGCCGCCCCTGCCCGGCAATTTCGACACCCTGACGGCCATCGTCGAGCAGGTCGACGGCGTGCGTTTCCGGGCCATGACCGAGCGCCTGAGCCTGAACGGCGGCGCCGGCGGCGATGAAGCGCGGCGCGCGGTGGTTGGCCTGGCGCGCCTGATGGCGACCGGTTGACGGCCGCCCCAGCTCGGCGACAGATCGGCCGGAGTTTCCATGAGTTCCTTTTTTCGCACCAAACAGCCCGCCGGCCGGCGGGCCAACGCCTACCCACCCGGCCCCAAGGAGCGCTTTCCCCTGCACATGATGCTGCGCTTCGGCGCGGACCGGCTGGGCTTTCTGCGCGAGATGGCGGCCTATGGCGACATTGCCCATATGCAGACCCGCGGGCTGCATTTCTACCTGATCAACCACCCGGAGCTGATCCAGGATGTGCTGGTGACGCATCACCGGCACTTCATCAAGAGCCGCGCCTTGCAGGTGGCGCGCCGGCTGCTGGGCGAGGGGCTGTTGACCAGCGAGGGCGAGCTGCATTTGCGCCAGCGCCGCCTGGTGCAGCCAGCCTTTCACCGCCAGCGCATGGTGGCCTACAGCCAGGTGATGGCCAGCTATGCTCAGCAGACGGCCGAACGCTGGGAGACACTGGCCCCGGACGCGGCCGTGGACATGTCGCAGGAGATGATGCGCCTGACCCTGGCCGTGGTGGGCAAGACGCTCTTCGACGCCGACGTGGAGGGGGAAGCCAGCGCGATCGGCCAGGCGCTGACCGAGGCGCTGCACGCCTTCAACCGCACCCTGCTGCCCGGCGGCGAGCAACTGGAGCGGCTCCCCTTGGCGCTCAACCAGCGGGCGGAGGAGGCGCGCCAGCGGCTGGACGCCACCATCTACCGCTTCATCGACCAGCGCCGGGCCAGCGGCGAGGACCGCGGCGATCTGTTGTCCATGTTGCTGGACGCGCAGGACGAGGCCGGGGGCATGGATGACCAGCAGGTGCGCGACGAGGCCATGACCCTCTTTCTGGCCGGCCACGAGACCACAGCCAACGCGCTGACCTGGACCTGGTACCTGCTGGCGCAGAACCCGGCCGAGGAGCGGCAGTTGCACAAGGAGCTGGATCGGGTGCTGGCCGGCCGCACCCCCACCCTGGGCGACCTGCCCGACCTGGCCTACACGCGCATGGTGCTCAGCGAGGCCATGCGTCTCTATCCGCCGGCCTATGCCATCGGCCGCCAGGTGGT
>JACSRL010000809.1 GCA_014879765.1 Anaerolinea sp.
CCCTGTCACCCTGTCACCCTGTCACCCCCTCACCCTGTCACCCCTTCACCTCCATGCGCATCGGCATCGACATCGGCGGCACCTTCACTGATTTCGTCCTCTTCGACCCGGCCAGCGGCAGCTTGCAGACCTTCAAGCGCCTTTCGACGCCGCACGATCCGGCCGAGGCGGTGTTGGCCGGGCTGGCAACACTGAATGAACCGTGGAATGCACCGCGAGACCCATCGGCCGATCACGCATCACGTCTCACGTTTCACGCTCCCCGCCTCACCGAGATCGTCCACGGCTCCACCGTAGCCACCAACGCGCTGCTGGAGCGCAAGGGGGCGCGCACGGCCTTCGTGGCCACGGCCGGCTTTCGTGACCTGCTGGCCATCGGCCGGCAGAACCGCAGCCAGCTCTACGATTTTTTCGCCGACCGGCCCGCGCCGCTGGCGCCAGCCGAGCTCTGCTTCGAGCTCGACGAGCGCATCGACCGCCACGGCCGCGTGCTGCACGCATTGGACCCGGCCGAGCTGGCGGCCTTGCTGGCGCGCTTGACCGCGGCCGGGGTCGAATCGACGGCGGTCTGCCTGCTCTTCTCCTTTGCCCATCCCGGCCACGAAGAGCAGATCGGCGCCGCGCTGCGCCAGGCCGGCCTGCTGGCCTCCCTTTCCAGCGAGATCCTGCCTGAGTTCCGCGAGTATGAGCGGGCCAGCACCACGGTGATCAACGCCTACGTGTCGCCGGTGCTGGACCGCTACCTGGGCCGGCTGGCCGAGCAGTTGCAGGGGGTGGATTTCCGCATCATGCAGTCCAACGGCGGCAGCATCAGCGCGGCCCAGGCCCGGCGTGAGGCGGTGCGTTCGATTCTATCGGGGCCGGCCGGCGGCGCGGTCGGCGCGTTCCACGTGGCCCAGGCGGCCGGCTTCAGCCAGGTGCTCACCTTTGACATGGGGGGCACCTCCACCGACGTGGCCCTGTGCGACGGCGGCGTGCGCGTCACCAGCGAAGGGGAAATCGGCGGCCTGCCGGTGCGCATCCCGCTGATCGACATCCACACCGTGGGCGCGGGCGGCGGCTCCATCGCGGCCGTGGATCTGGGCGGCGCGCTGCGCGTCGGCCCGCAGAGCGCGGGCGCCGATCCCGGCCCCGCCTGCTATGGCCGCGGCGGCCGGCTGCCCACCGTCACCGACGCCAACCTGGCGCTGGGCCGCCTGCCGGCCGATCGTTTCCTGGGCGGGCAGATGACGCTGGACGCGGCCGCCAGCGAGGGCGCCCTGACCCGGCTGGCCGAGGCCGCGGGGCTGGCGGCCGCGCCTGGCCTCTCCCTGGCTCAGGCCGCCGCGCTGGGGGTGGTGCAGATCGCCAACGCCCACATGGAACGCGCCCTGCGGGTGATCTCGGTGGCGCGCGGCCATGACCCGGCCGATTTTGCCCTGCTCAGCTTCGGCGGCGCGGGCGGGCTGCACGCCTGCGAGCTGGCGCGGGCGCTGGGCGTGCGCACGGTCATCGTGCCGCCGGGCGCGTCCACCCTGTCGGCCTTTGGCATGTTGGCGGCCGACGTGGTCAAGGACTATGTGCAGACGGTGATGCTGCCGGGAACGGTGGCCTTTGCCGAGCTGGAGGAGCTGGCAGCAGCGCTGGCGCGGCGCGGGCTGGCCGAGGTGGCCGCGGAGGGTGTGCCGGCGGCGCAGATTGCCCTCTATCCCCAGGTGGACGTGCGCTATCGCGGCCAGGCCTATGAGCTGACCGTGCCGCTGAGCCCCGACTTCGTGGCGGCCTTCCATGCCGAGCATCAGCGCGTCTACAGCCACAGCCAGCCGGCCGCCCCGCTGGAGATCGTCAACCTGCGCCTGCGCGCCGTGGGGAGCACGCCGCGGCCGGCGCTGCCCAGCGCCGAGCCGGGCGACGCCGATGCCTCGGCCGCGGGCAGCGCCGGCCGCCGTTCCGTGGTGCTCTCCAGCGGCCTGGCCGATGCGCCGCTCTACGATGGCGCCGCGCTGCGTCCCGGCCATGAGCTGGCCGGCCCGGCCATCGTCGTTTACAAAGACACCACAGTGTTCATGGACACCGGGGACCGCGCAACGGTGGATCGTCATTTCAATCTCCTGATCGCCGTGCGTCCAGCCTCGCCGCCGGCGGAGTAGCCCTCCG
>JACSRL010000244.1 GCA_014879765.1 Anaerolinea sp.
GGAGACCGGCCAGAGCGGCGTGGGTCCACACACACTTCCGGGTTACGAGTTACTTGTTACTCGTTACGCCTCACATCCTACACACTCCGTTCACGCATCACGTTTCACGCATCACTCACCAGATGTTGCCTGCGCCGGGCGTGTAGGCCGCGCTGACCACCATGTTGCTGATCAGCGTGTCGCACTGGACGACGCCGCTGAATTTGGACATGCCGGCGTTGACGGTGACCATGCCGGCGCTGACTTCGACGGTGCTGGCCTGGACGGTGACTTTGACCGCGGCCACGATCTTGATGCCGCCGGTGTCCAGGGTGATGGAGTTGCCGTTGCTGTCCTTGATCTCGACCTGGCCCGGCCCATCCTGCATGGTGATCTTCTGGCCGCCAGGGGTCTGCAGGATCAGCTTCTCCTGGCCGTCCTGGTCGTCCAGCGTCACCTTGACGCCGTTGCGCGAGGTGATGGACTTGATGAAGTTGTTGCCCGCGCCGTCCATGCTCTCCGGCGGCCGATCCTTGCCGTTCCACAGCGCGCCCACCACGTAGGGCCGCCGCGGGTCGCCGCCCTCGAAGGCCACCAGCACCTCGTCGTCCACGTCGGGGATGAACCAGGAGCCGCGGTTGTTGCCGGCCATCAGCGTGGCCAGCCGGGCCCAGACGTTGTAGCCGCCGCCGGCGTCGGGCAGCCAGGGCAGCTTGACCTTGACGCGGCCCTGCCCGTCGGGGTCGGCGATCTCCGTCACCACGGCCGGATAGACGCCGTACAGTCGGTTGCGCTCTTCGGCCCGCCGGGCCATCTCCAACGGGTCCATCTAGCCTCCAACTCCGGGCCGCTCCACCTCGAAGGTGGTGCGGTAGCCGTTGATCAAATCGTAGGTGTGGCGCACCAGCGTCACGTAGTATTTGCCGTCGAAGAGCGTGCCCAGGCCACGCAGATCGACTGCACCGCCGACCTGGATGGCCGGGTTGCCGTCGGCCACGGCGACGCCGGTCAGGAAACGGCGCGCCCGGCGGCGGTAACGGGCATCGGCCAGCGCCTGCGCCTCCTGCTGCGACAGCGGCGTGGCCAGCCCGACCCGCTCGGTGCGTTGGGCCAACGCCCGGCCCAGCGCCGCGCCGCCGCTGCGCCGGCCGTCCAACTCGCTGCTGACCGCGCTCTCGCCCGCCTCCACGTCGATGGCCGCCTTGCCGGCCACGTCCCAGCCGCTGACCTTGACCGCGCTGCGCTGATGGGCCAGGTCGGCCATGACGGAAAACTCCAACAGCTCAGCGCCGTAGGTCAGGGTGACATCGCCGGCCGCGCGGCGGGCGCGAGCCTGGATGTGCAGCGTGCGTTCCTCCAGCCAGAGCTCGGCGTCCACGGCCGCGGCGCGCTCGCGCAGGAAGGCCAGGTCACTCTGGTTGACCTGCGTCAACACCCGGTGCGTGGGGCCGTCCACGTCGATCTCGGCGGTCAGGCCGTGCTGCGAGATGATCTCGTTCATGGCGTCGGCATCGGTGCTCTCCTCGAAGGTGCGGGTGCGGCGCTCCATGCGCAGGTCCTGGAAGCGGTCCTCGGCCAGCACCGTCAGCTCCGGCGGACGCTCCTTCGGGAACTGCGCCTCCAGTGCGCTGATGCGGCCCAGGAACACCCGGCGCACGCTGCCCGGCGGGCCCAGCTCGATCGCGATCTCCTTGCCGAAGTCGACGATCCGTCCGTCGAAGAGGAGAAAATCGGCCCGGTCGGCGTCGGCGGACGTGCCCCAGTTAGCCAGGCGCGCTTCGCAGCGGAAGAGGCCGAGGGTCGTCTCCTCGATCAACAGCGACTGCAGCAGCCCCTCGCTCAGCTCGCGCTGCTCCCGCCCGTCGATCTTGATGGTCGGGCGGGAGGCGTAGAACTGGGGCTGGGAAGGGTTGGCGGGTGACATGGGTTTGGTGATTTGTGGTCAGGTCAGCCAGGGATTGGAAATCCCTGGCTGACAGTGCGAAGGCCCCTCAGGGCCTGGCGGAATGGATGCCCGGCGGCTTGCCCAGGGATTGGAAATCCCTGGCTGACAGTGCGAAGGCCCCTCAGGGCCTGGCGGAATGGACTCCCAGCGGCTGTGGCCGCTTCGTCCTGTCAGACGGTGAATTCCATTCACCGTCTCAGCGCCTGG
>JACSRL010000247.1 GCA_014879765.1 Anaerolinea sp.
GTAGCCGGGGGACTTCATCCCCCGGCGGGATCGCACAAGAGCGCGCCTAGCTCAATTGCCGAAGTATTATCTTAAGGTTCATAAACCATCTGGCTGAACAGTACGAAGCGGCCTCAGCCGCTGGAGAGAGCCGGAACGCTCCGAGTTCTGACGCACGATTGAACTACACCACCTATGAAAACACCAACCACCGTTAGCAACACGTCCAAAGCCACCAAGACGGGCATCAAGGCCGGGTGGAGATTTCTCAGCCGCCGGCCGGCCGCGCCCGCGCCTGTCGCCAAGGCCGGCAAGGCGCCGCCGGTCGTTCCACCCACGGACGGATCCATCGGCGTGATCGGCGTGACCGGGGAGGAGGGCGAGACCCGCATCCATTTCCAGGTCAGGCATTGGGTCAAGGGACGCCTGCGGTTGGTGATTCCGCGGCTGGCCACCGACCCGGACTACGGCGAGCGCCTGCAGGTCCGCATCATGGCCACCAGCTCGGCCTTCACCGTGCGCATCAACCCCTCGGCGCAGTCGCTGGTAGTGATGTACGACCCGTCGCAGCACGAACCCTCCAACCTCCTGGAGGAGATCGTCGTCTGCATCCGCGAGGCGGCCGCGCCGACCGCGGCGCTGGAAAGGCCCGCGCCCCAGGCCGACGAGAGCGAGTTCAAGATCAACTACAAGCGGCGCCTGGGCCTGCCGGCGCTGGCGCTGGTGTTGGGCGCGGGAACGATGACGGGACTGGTCTTTCCGCCGCTGCTGATCGGCGGCGTGATCGTGGCCGCGGCCATCCCCTCCTACAAGCGCGCCTGGGAGGGGATCCGCGAGGAGCGCAAGCTGAACGTCGATTTCCTCGACTCGACCGCCATCACTCTGCTGGCCGCCACCGGCGCCTTCTTCCCGCCGGCGCTGATGATCGGCCTGATCGAGTCGGGCGAGATCATCCGCGACCTGACCGCGCGGCGCACCGCGCGCGCCAACCTGGACCTGCTGGACGCGCTGGGCGGCACGGCCCGCATCGAACGCGACGGCGTGGAGGTGGAGGTGCGACTGGAGGAGGTGGAGCCGGGCGATGTGGTGGTGGTCTACCCCGGCGACCAGATCCCGGTGGACGGCGTGGTGCTCAGCGGCGTCGGCCTGGTGGACCAGCAGAAGCTGACCGGCGAGTCGATCCCGATCCTGCGCGAGGAGGGCCAGGATGTGCTGGCGGCGACGCTGGTGATGGACGGCGTGCTGCGCATCGAAACACGGCGCACGGGCGACAACACGCGCGCCGGCGTGGTGGTCAACCTGATGAAGGCCGCGCCGATCCACGACACGCGCATGGAGGACTACGCCCGCAAGGTGGGCGACAAGGCGGTGGTTCCCACGCTGGCGCTGGGCGCGGCCGTCTTTGCCACCACCGGCATGATCCACCGCGGCGTCAGCGTCATCACCATGGACATCGGCACCGGCGTGCGCGTCTCGGTGCCCACGGCCATCCTGTCGACGCTGACCTACGCCGCGCGCCAGGGCATTCTGATCCGCAGCGGCCGGGCCATCGAGCAACTGGCCAAGGTGGACACCATTGTCTTCGACAAGACCGGCACGCTGACGCAGGGCAACGCCGGCGTGGTGGGCATCTACAGCGCGCGCGCCGGGTTCAACGGCGACGCGATCCTGCGGCTGGCCGCGACGGCCGAGCAGGGGCTGACCCACCCGGTGGCCGAGGCCATCACCCGCCACGCCCGCCAGTGCGAGCTGTCGCTGACGGAGTGCGAGGAGTGGGAGTACCGCGTCGGCCAGGGCGTGGCCGCGGTCATCGAGGGCCGCCAGATCTACGTCGGCAGCCACCGCATGATGGGCATCCTGGGCTTCGACCTGCGCCCGCTGCTGGACGCGAACCCGGAGATCGAAACGCTGGCCGCCTCGCAGGTCTACGTGGCCGACGATCAGGGCGCGCTGGGGGTGATCCTCTACCGTGACCCGCCGCGCCCCGAAAGCGCCGAGGTGATCCGCCAGTTGGTGGCAATGGGCATCACCCCCTACATGCTCAGCGGCGACATGAAAAAGGTGGCCGACTCGGTGGCGGCCGAGCTGGGCATCCAGCCAGAACACGTCTACGCCGAAGCGTTCCCGGAGCGCAAGGTCGAGGTGGTCAAGGCGCTGCAAGACCAGGGCAAGAATGTGGTCTTTGTCGGCGACGGCATCAACGACTCGGCGGCGCTGGCCCATGCGGCCGTCTCCGTCTCCTTCGCCGGCGCCACCGACATGGCGCGCGAGACCGCCGAGGTGGTGCTGATGGAGGACAACCTGACGGCGTTGATCACGGCCATCGACGCGGCGCAGCGGGCCATGCGCACCGTGCGCGAGAACGTGGGCATTGTGGTGGCGCCCAACGTGGTCGGCATGGCCGCGGCCGCGTTGGTGGGCATCAGCCCGGCCATCGCCGTGGTGCTCAACAATGGCGCAGCCATCGCCGCCGAGATGAACGGCTTCCGTCCGCTGCTGGGGCCGGCCGGGGTGCGCGGTCGCCTGTGGGGCCGCCGTTCGGCGGCTACCCTGCCGCTGGAAACCGGCGCAGCGGCCTTGCTCCCCGCCCCGGCGACGCCCGACAGCGATGACCAGGCGGCCCCCATGGCCGCGGCCAGCAGCGTGAACGGAGCGGCCGGCAATGGAATCCGCGCGGTCGAGCCGGCCATGGCGCACTCTGGCAACGGCCGCAACGGCCATGCCCACCCCGCGGCCGCGCCCAGGGTCGCATGACCGTCAGCTCAACGGACGCCCTGTCCACAGCGCCAGCATCGACGCGACAGGCCACAGCGCTGCCGTCCGAGGAGATCAGTCAGCCATGAACAAACCGCTCATTCCACCCAAACGCGCTGCCCCGGGCCTGGTCGGATCGAACGGGAGTCCCGCGAAGTGCAGCTTCAACTTCAAGATTCCCGACGACCCGGCGGCCATCATGGACATGGTGCGGCCGTTGATCGTGCAGAGCGGTGGAACGGTGGCGGGCGAGGGCGCCAACGTCTCCTTCTCGATCCCGACCGTCGTGGGCCGCTTCGATGGCGTCTGCACGGCGGTCGAGCCGACCCTTGTCAACATCGCCGTTCTCGCCAAGCCCGATGTGATCTCTTGCAAGGTGATCCGGGATCAGTTGACCAGGCAGATCACGCTGGCGGTCCAGATGTATCGCGATCAGAGCAGGAGCGGCATCGACACACCGGGAGAAACCAGCCATGGATGAAAGAGCAGAGACCCACGCGGCGCCCGACGCGCCGGCCCTTTCCCTCGAGGAGGCGCTCAGCGGCGTCGGCATTGTCAAGAGCAAGACCCACGGACGCATCCGCATTCAACTGGACGCGGAACATCGCTCGCCGGAGGCTATGGCGGCGCTCAAGGCGCACCTGGAGCAGGGCGAGCATGTCAGCAGCGTCGAGATCAACCCGCGCACCGGCAGCGTGATCGTCAAACACGACAGCAAGCACGACGGACACGCCATCCTGCACAAGGCGCTGCAAGAGGCCGAGCTGGTCGCCGAGGTAGCGATGGAGGTCGAAGGGCCGGAAGAAGAAGGGGGCGAAAGCGGCCAGGCCAAGCTGGACCAACAGATCGCCAACACCATGGTCCGGTTCGATGAGGCGCTCTACCGCGCCACCGGGGGCCGGATTCACGCCCGCGGGCGCGTCGTTCCCCTGGGCATCGCCGGTCTCGGTGTGGCGCAGATCCTGGCCTATGGCATTTCGCTGGAGATGCTGCCGGGGCCGGTGCTGCTCTGGCTGGCATTCGACATCCATCGCCGCTTCACCAAGGAACGGCCCTACGATTTGGTCGAGGCCGAGCCTGGCGTCGCCGGCGAAGCCAGCGCCGCGCCGGCATGATCGGGCGCGGTGCAGGGCTACGAAGCACATTCTCAGCGGCTGAGGCCGCTTCAACCGAAGACCGGTGAACTGCATTCACCGCACCGAATTTTGTTGGCAAAGAACCGGAGGCAACCATGACCGCAGCAGAAGAAACGATTGTCATTGACCCGTCTGGCGCAGCCACGGCCAGCTTCAACCCCGCCCAGTTGGCCGGCCCGTTGGGCGACGCGACGCGCTCGGCCTATGAAAAGCTGGCCGGCGGCGTCGAATGGTATTTCGAGCACTGGGTCGATCTGGTGGAGGAGATCAAGGCGGAGCAGACCGCGCGCCTGGAGAGCCTGGCCCTCAGCGACGTGCTGGCGGCGCTGGGCGAGGCCAAGGTGGCCTCGGACATCCCAGGGCGCGCCCGGCTGCGGCTGCCGCAGCTCAAGAAGCAGGCAGACTTGTGCGCGCAGGTGGCCGAAGCCATCAAGGCCGCGCCGGCGGTCGACAGCGTCCAGGTCAGCGCGATCACCGGCAGCATCCTGGCCTTCTACGACGCCGACCGCTACCCGTCGTTGGATGCGCTGCTGCGGGCTGTCGCGGCCTAGCCCACGCTCATCCGAGGCATCGTTCTCGCGACGCTCGCGACACTCGCCTATCCGTTGTGACACCTGACGACTGAACTCGCATGACCCACGCGCCCACCATCATCGACGGCACGGCAACGCTCGTGTCCTCCACGACCCGACCGCTGCGCCCAGTTTCCACCGGCCGACGGCGCAAGCTGGTGCTGGCGCTCAGCCGGACCATGGGACAGCTCGACCGCGCCGCACAGTCTGCCGGCGAGGTGAAGGTCGCGCTGCACCAGTTCCGCCAGAGCGTGGACCCGCGCGAGATGGCCGGCGGCTTCGTCGGGATGACGGTGGGCGAAGCGATCGGCAGCGCCGTGGGCGGCGCGGCCGGCGCGGTTATGGCCGGCCCGCCCGGAGCGATAGTCGGCGCTGAAATCGGCGCGTTCACGGTCGGCGTGCTGGGCATGAAGCTGGGCGTGGACGCGGCCAAGGAGCTCTGAGACGGTGGCCAAACGCCGACCATACGCGCCCCATGTCCTGGAACAGATTCGATGAAACACCCTCCCCCTACCATAGGCGAGCGTCTCATGTACGTCGCCTCGCTGCCCGAACGTCTGCCGCGCGCCTTTGCGGCCGGCGTGGGCGGCATCGTCTACGAGGGCACCGTCGTGCTGTTGCCCGAATGGACGCGCCGCTCGCAGCTCTATCAGGCGCTGCTGGGCCGCTGGCTGCGCATCGCCATCGAATGGGTGGGCGGCGTCGAGGGAGAGGTGCTGGCGACCGACCCCGTCGACGCCGGTCGCCTGACCCTGCGCAAGGCTGCGGGCAACGCGGTCGAGTTCACCAGCATCTTCACCATCGGTTTCTCCCCCCTCTGGATGCTGGCGGCCGCCTCCGATCTGATGGACGGCGCCCAGGTCTACTTGGACGCGTTGACCGGCGAACTGGTGCGCGTGGGCGTGCTGACGCCGGGGCAAAGCTTCGCATCGGTGGATGGACTGCTGGAGACGCTGGGCGGCGCCAGCAACGTGCTGTCCAAGGCTATCGACATCCCGCCGCTGGCACGCCAGGAGCTGATGACCAGCGTCCTGGAGATGGACGCAAGCTGGCAGGCGCTGCGGGCCAGCACGTCCAGCTTGCCCAACGCCGATCGGCTCAGGATCATCGCGCAACAGATCCAGGCGACGGCGGAACGCGAGCAGATTCCCGTTTGGATGGTCTCGTCGCTGATGGGTCTGGGCGCGCTGCAGGCCGGCGTCAAGCTGGGCCAGGTTCACGTTTTCGACTACTATCGCCAGGCATTGAGCGAGATGTCCGACCGCGGCCTGGCAGCTTACGCGCAACAGATCAGCAGGCCCTACTTGCAGACCGCCGCCGGCCACCTGGATCCCAGCCGGACCAGCGTCATCGAATTCGCCCTGCGGCGCAAGTTCCGCCCGGCTGCCAAAGGCAACGCCGCGGCCACGAAACAGCTTCCCCCCGCCAACCCCTCTGGCTGAGGCCACGAAAGGTTCCGCGCCATGCCTGACCAAGCTTTGCGCCGGTTGATAGAAGGCAATGCCCGATTCGTCGCCGACAAGTCCGCGTCGGACGAATCGACGCAGCGCCGCATCGCGGTGGCGTCGACGCAGACGCCGTTTGCCACCGTCTTGGGCTGCGTCGATTCGCGCGTCTCGCCCGAGCTGATCTTCGATCAGGGGCTGGGCGATCTGTTCGTCATTCGGACGGCCGGCCAGGTGCTGGACCGGGCCGTGCTGGGCAGTCTGGAGTTCGGCGTGATCGAGCTGCAGATTCGCCTGCTGATGGTCCTGGGACACCAGCACTGCGGCGCGGTCAAGGCTGCCATGGACGCGCTGGAAGCACACAGCATCCTGCCTGCCGAGATGGAGTATCTGGTGGAGGCGCTGGCCCCGGCTGTCGAACAAGGCCGGCAGATGGACGGCGACCGGTGGAACCAGGCCGTGCGCGCCCAGATCGACCTGGTGATCCAGCGGTTGAGCCAGACGCCCATCATGCAGGCGGCCATCGCCGCCGGCGAGCTGAAGCTGGTCGGGGCCTGTTACGACCTCGAAACCGGTCAGGTCGAGATAACGAGCGCCTAGCTCCAACGCCGGCAGCGGCGCCTAGCAGCGCGCTGCACGCCACTTCGCCCCAGGAGGGCCCTATGCTGAACGCTCTGGCGATTAGTTTTGCCGCCCAAGCGCCGCTGATTCTGGGCGGCCTGCTGGTCTATTGGTTCAAGATTCCCACCAAATGGGTTGGCTGGCTGGGGGGCTACGGCGCCGGCGCGCTTTTCAGCGCGATCGCCTTCACCCTGATCCCCGACGCCGACACGATGAAGCCGCTGCTGGTGATGGCCTGGCTGATGGTCGGGGCCGTGGTGTTTGCCGGCCTGGACCATCTGGTCGAGAAGAAATATGGCGAAAAGGCCGGCGCGATGGGCATCGTGCTGGGCTCGATCATCGACGGGGTGCCCGAATGCGTGATCTTCGGCATTCAAATCGCCACCGGCCAGGCCATCAGCAGCGCGTTTCTGTCCGCCGTCATGGTGTCCAACATCCCGCAGTCGATTGCCCCCTCGGCCGACCTGGCGCGGCAGGGCGATCCCCTGAAGAAGACGGCGCTGATGTGGCTGGGCGTCGTCGCGATCTGCGCCGTGGCCGGCGCGGCGGCCTACATCTTTGGCGTCCGCGTGAGCGATGCGACGGGCGCTGTGGTGTCGGCCTTTGCCGCCGGCGGCCTGATCTGCATGTTGACCACGTCGCTGATCCCCTTCTCATTCGAGCGCGGCGGGCTGGTCACCGGTGTGTGGGCGGTTCTCGGCTTCGCCGTTTCGTTTCTTCAGCAGTAGCCGCAACGCCGAGAACGCCCCAGACTTCGGACGGCAAAGCCGGCCGTTGAAGCGATGCCAGGTACTTGACGGCAAGGGGCTTCGCCGTCGAGACTTCGGCCGGTGCGGCGCCGTCCGAAGTCTCGACAGTGGCTTACTCGATCCACAGGCTCGCACCCGCCTGCTGAACCGTGCCGGAAAAGGGGCTACTGCCGCGCCATGGCGACGCGGAAGCGCTCCTCGGGGTCGATGAAGTGGTCGTGGTCGTCCACGCCGGCATCCAACTGCACCCAGTGGATCTTGCCGGTGAACTTGCTGCCCTGAGTGGTGTAGTCGGGCGAAACGGGGGTGCCGGCCTCGTAGCCCACATCCAGCGTCTCGTCGGCCGAGAAGAGCATCGCCTGGGTAGCCTGCACGCGGCCGCTTCCCACGACCTGGCCATCCACGTAGAGCGTGACGTTCCCGCCCTTGCCCATCCCGCCGCCGTCATAGGCGAACTCGACGCGCAGTTGGTGCTTGCCCGCAGGGAGCGTTTCCGTTGCCTCGGTGGGGAAGTGGTAGATGCCCAGCACGTTGTACATGAACTTGAGCTTGCCATCCAGCGCGTAGAAGCTCCAGCCGCCGAACCGCCCACCCTGGGCGGCGATCACGCCGTTGGCGGTCTTGCTGGCAGGAATCTCGACCTCGGAGGTGACGGAGAACGACTTGTTCTTCAGGTTCAGCACGCTCAGCTCAGTCAGGCGGCCCATGCCGGGGAAGAGCATCTGGGTGTTGCCATGGATCAAGGTCGGGCGGCCGGCCAGCTCGGGAATGGCGCGTTCGATTCCCCGATCATCCAGCGGCAACGCGTTGTACTTGGTAGCCTCGATCAGCCAGAGGCGCTGCAGCTTGGCCAGCATGCCTGGATTGTCCTTGGCCAGATCGTGCGCCTGGCTCCAGTCCTGGCTGCCGTCGTACAGCTCCCACACATCCTCATCGAAGGGCACGACCTTCTGTCCGACCATCACCCACGGCGTGCGGTGCTTGGTGACGGCGCTCCAGCCCTTGTAGTAGAGGCCGCGGTTGCCGAACATCTCGAAGTACTGGATGTCGTGCCGCTCCGGCTCATCGGCCTGGTTGAAGGTGTAGAGCATGCTCGTGCCTTCCATCGGCGACTGCTGCACGCCGTTGACGAAGGTGGGCTCCGGCAGTCCGGCTGCTTCAAGGATGGTGGGGGCGACGTCGATCACGTGTGCGAACTGGGTGCGCAGGCCCCCCTTCTCCTCGATGCCCTTGGGCCAGTGGACGATCGTGCCGTTGCGCGTGCCGCCCCAGTGCGAGGCCACCTGCTTGGTCCACTGATAGGGCGTGTCCATGGCCCAGGCCCAGCCGACGGCATAGTGATTGTAGGAGGAGGGCGAGCCGAACTCATCCATCTTCGAGAGCATGAATTCGGGGGTCTCCAGATCGGCCATGCCGTTGAAGTTGGCCATCTCGTTGAAGGCGCCGTGGAGCGTGCCTTCGGCCGACGCGCCGTTGTCGCCGATGATCACATAGATCAGCGTGTTGTCGAGGATGCCCAGCTCCTCGATGGCATCGACCACGCGGCCCACGTGGTAATCGGTGTGCTCAAGGAAGCCGGCATAGACCTCCATCTCGCGTTCCAGCACCGGCTTGAGCTCGGCCGGCATCTCGTCCCAGGCCGGAATCTCGGCATGGCGCGCGGTCAGGTCACAGTCGGGGGGAATGACCCCCAGCGCCTTCTGTTTGGCGAAGGTGAGCTCGCGCTGCCGGTCCCAGCCGTGGGCGAACTGGCCCTTGTACTTGTCGGCCCATTCCTTCGGCACGTGGTGCGGCGCATGGGTCGCGCCGGGCGAGAAGTAGATGAAGAACGGCTTGTTGGGCATCAGGGCTTTCTGTTGACGGATCCAGTTGACCGCATGGTCGGCCAGATCTTCAGTCAGGTGATAGCCTTCTTCCGGTGTGGCGGGCGGCTCAATGGCCGTCAGGCCTTCGAACAGGGCCGGGTCATACTGGTTGTTCTCGCCGCCGACGAAGCCGTAGAAATACTCGAAGCCGCCGCCGCCAGCCGGCCAATGCTCGAACGGCCCCATCGGGTTGTTCTCCCAAACGGGGACCTCGTGGCACTTGCCGAACATGGCGGTCGAGTAGCCGTTCAGCTTGAGGGTGAGGGCCAGCGGGGCTTTGGTGTTGGGGCGCAGCGAATTCTGGCCGGGCGCGCCCGTGGCGACCTCGGTGATCGCGCCCATGCCGACCGAGTGGTGGTTGCGGCCGGTCATCAGGGCCTGGCGGGTGGGCGCGCACAGGGCGCAGGTGTGAAAGCGGTTGAACTTCAGGCCGTCGGTTGCCAGCTTCTCGAAGGCCGGCGTGTGGCAGGGGCCGCCGAAGGCGCTGGCAGCGCCGAAACCGACGTCGTCCAGCAGGACCAGCAGCACGTTGGGCGCGCCCGCGGGCGGACGCAACGGCTCGATGGGCGGAAACCTGGTGTCCGGATCTTTGGCGTCGTAAGTTGTCAGACCGAACTTCGGCACTTCGGGGATGGGAAGATACGAGCGCAGATGTCGGTCAGGTTGGTTTGTCATGAAAAGTCTCCTTGAAATGTTACTACTCAGCCGCCGAGTGCAAACACGTTGATTTCAGAAACCGGGTTTTTGCGAGGCCGGCTATGCCGATCGCTGCATGGCCGCCACGTCCTCCTGGTGATAGGCCAGCAACAGCTCGCGCTCCCGCTCCGGCTTTGGGAAGAGGAAGAAGACCAGCAGCGCGCCCAGCAGCACGGCGACGATGCCGGCCAGATAGGCGTATTGATCGCCGGCCAGGAAGGCGGTCTTGGCGGCCGCAGTGATCTGGCTGGCGTATTGCGGATACTGCGCGGCCACCGCCTGCGCGCCGGCGTAGGACATCTCCAGACTGTTGGTGACGCTGGCGGGAATCTGGGAGGCGTCGGGCGCGGACGCCAGTTGCGCGGCGATGGCCGCGACGTAGCCGGCCGCCAACAGCGCGCCGAAGAGCGAGTTGAAGATCGCGCCGCCCAGATCGCGCTGTAGGTCCGCGGTGCCCGAGGCCATGCCCACCCGCGTCACCGGCGCCGAGCCGGTCAGCGAGCGCGAGGCGGGGGTGCCGGAGAGCCCGATGCCCACGCCCACCAGGGCATAGGCCAGCGCCACCACCAGGAAGGACGCGCTCTCCTTCCAGAGAAGGAGCATGACCAGGAAGCCGAGGAAGATAAACAGGTAGCCGCGCAGCATCACCCAGCGGGCGCCGTGCGACTCCACCAGCGTGGCGGAACGGGGCGCGGCCAGAATCATGAAGACGCCGGCAAAGAGGGCCGGCAGAGCCGCCTGGATGGTGTTGTAGCCCAGCACATCTTGCAGATACTGCTGGCCGATGAACATGGCGCCCATCAGCGAGCCAAAGATGATGACGCCGGCGACGGCCGCCACCCAGAAGGTGGGGCGGCGGGCCACCTTGAGATCGTAGAGCGGGTTGGCAGCCCGGCGCTGCCGAACGATGAACAGAATCAGGGCAACCGCCGCGATGGCCAACAGCGCCAGCGCGTAGCGCTGATAGCCGGACACGGGCAGGAAGTTGAGCGCCAACACGAAGGTGCCCACCAGCACCACGGAGATGACGCCGCCCAGGTTGTCCACCGGTTCCGTGCCTTCGTTGACGTGCGCCGGGATGAAGCGCAGCACCAGCAACAGCGCCACCACCGCCAGGGGAATCACGATCCAGAAGACCCAGGGCCAGGTTGTCACCTCCAGCAGGACGCCCGACACCAGCGGCCCGAAGACCGAGATCGCGCCGCCGATGGCCGACCAAAGCGCGATGGCCTTGGTGCGCCCAGCCCCAGGCCCCCAGAGCGCCGCGATCAAGGCCAGCGTGGTTGGGTAGGCCATGCCGGCCGCGAAGCCGCCGAAGAGACGCCCGAAGATCAGCACGTTGATGGACGGGGCAAAGCCGCTGATCAGCGCCGCGGGCATGGCCAGAATCACGCCCAGCAGGGCGATCTGCTTGCGCCCGTAGCGGTCGCCCAGCGCGCCCAGCCAGAGCACCGAACAGGCCAGCCCCAGCGAGTAGCCCACCGCCACCAGGTTCAACTGCACCTGCGAGGCGTCGAAGTAGGCGCCGATGGTGGGCAGGGCGACGTTGGCCATGGCCAGCGGCAGGTTGGCCACCGCGGCCACGATGATCAGCGTGGCCAGCACAAGGCCAGCCTGTTTGGGCGCGGCGGAAGCCACAACGGAATCCGTTCCCCCGTCCGATTGGGCAGCAAGGGCTGCGTTCGACATATTGCAATACTCCTTCTAACGAGTGCGGGATCGTTCAGAAACCGGGTTTTTCTTGTGCGAGACAAAACCCGGTTTCTCATGTCATCTGCTGGAGCTCAAGACACTCGACCGACAGCAGCAGCAGCCCCAGATCGTAGAGGGTGTTGAGCACGCCCACCAGCGCGGCCTGATCTTGCAGCTCGCCAGAGAGCCTGGTCACCCGCGGCTGATCAGGTTGGCTGGTCACCTGGATGACCAGCCCGCCCAAGCGATCGGACCAGCGCTCATCCAGATAGCCCTGGATATAAATCTCGTAGGTCGCTGTCGAATCGAAGGTAAGCTGTTGTTGTGGGCTCACAAGTGGTTTCACCGTTGGCGCGGCCCGAACGCGCGGAGGCTGATTGGAACACGAAAAGAAATCTGAGCGGTCCGTGCTTGGCCACCGCCTGACGCCGGACACGGTGGACCGTCCAAGCGTCGGCGCCGGCGTCCGGCGACTCGGTCTACGCTGGCCCTAGCTTAGCGCAAACGGAGGAGTCTGCACAGGGCACGAAATATGTAAAAAATGTGCAAACCCAGGCGCGACCGCACTGGGCACTGTTTTTGCCCCCCGGCATTGCAGAATCGATCAGGAAGAGCGCAGCAAGCCCAGCGCGGCGGCGGCCGTCACCGCCTGCTGCCGGCTGTTGACCCCCAGCTTCTGGTAGATATTGGCCGCATGGCGCTTGACGGTGCGGTCGGAGATGACCAACTGTTGGGCGATTTCCTTGGCGCTGAGCCGGCGGGCCAGCAGATCGAGGACCTCCTGCTCGCGATAGGTCAGCGGCTCGATCAAAACGGCGGCGCGGGCCGGACCAGGCGTGCTCCGCGGCAAGTCGGGGGTGGGCGCCTGGCCAGCAGGAAAGGCCCGCAGCAGGCGGTCG
>JACSRL010000585.1 GCA_014879765.1 Anaerolinea sp.
AGTTGACACCCCAGACTTCGGACGGCAAAGCCGGCCGGTTGAAGCTATGCCAGGTTCTTGACGGCAAAGGACTCGGCAACTTCCGAAGTCTCACCCAGAACCAGGAGGACTTTCATGACACATCCGCAGATGGCAGACTACGGCGCCTGGAAATCACCCATCACCACGGAGCTGATCGTCGCCGAGAACATCTCCCTGAGCCAGCCCACCCTGGATGGCGAGGACATCTATTGGCTGGAGGGACGGCCACAGGAGCAGGGGCGCAACGTGATGGTGCGCCTGACGCCCGATGGGGTCGTCGCCGACGTGAACCCTGCCCCCTTCGACGCGCGCACGCGCGTGCATGAATATGGCGGCGGCGCCTATCTGGCGGCCAGCGGCGTGGTCTATTTCGCCAACTTCGCCGATCAACGCCTTTATTACCAAACGCCCGGCGCGGCGCCGGCGCCGCTGACGGCCGCGGGCGCGCGGCGCTATGCCGATCTGGTCATGGATCGGGCACGCGGCCGGCTGCTGTGCATCTGCGAGGATCACAGCGATGCCAGCCGCGAGGCGGTGAACAGCGTGGCGGCGGTGGCGCTGGACAGCGGCGAGGTGACGACGCTGGTCGCGGGCAGCGATTTCTACGCCGCGCCGCGGCTGAGCCCCGACGGCCGGCGGCTGGCCTGGCTGAGCTGGAACCACCCGGATATGCCGTGGGACGGCTGCGAGCTGTGGGTGGCGGAGATCGACGCGGCGGGCGGGCTGGCCGCGGCGCAGCGCGTGGCGGGCAGCCGGCAGGAGTCCATCGCCCAGCCGCTGTGGTCGCCGGAGGGGGTGCTGCACTTCATCTCCGACCGCAGCAACTGGTGGAATCTCTACCGCTGGCAGGGGGGCCGCGTCGAGGCGCTCTATCCCCTGGAGGCGGAGTTCTGCTATCCCCAGTGGGTGTTCGGCATGGCGGGCTATGCCTTTTGCCGCCAGGGCGTTCTCTGCACCTACCGCGCGCAGGGGCGTTCCCATCTGGCGTTGCTGGAGGGCGCGGGCGCGGCCAGGCCGGTGGCGCTGCCCTACACGGAGATCGATCAGGTGCAGGCTGCGGGCGAGACTGCGCTGTTGATCGCGGCCTCGACGACGGCGCCGCCGGCCGTGGTGCGGCTGGATCTGGCCAGCGGCGAGAGCGCCGTGCTGCGCCGTTCCAGCACGCTGGCCATGGACGACGGCTATCTCTCCCGGCCGCAGCCGATCGAGTTTCCCACCGCAGGCGGCAAGCGTGCGCACGCCTTCTTCTATGCGCCGCGCAACCGCGATTTCGCCGCGCCGGCCGGCCAGCGGCCGCCGCTGCTGGTGTTCAGCCACGGCGGGCCGACGGGCGCGACGGACGGCGCGTTCGACATCCGCATCCAATACTGGACCAGCCGGGGCTTTGCGGTGGTGGATGTCAACTACGGCGGCAGCAGCGGCTATGGCCGCGCCTATCGCCAGCGGCTGAACGGCCAGTGGGGGGTGGTGGATGTGGAGGACTGCACCCACGCCGCGCTCTACCTGGCCGAGCAGGGGCTGGTGGACCGGGAGCGGCTGGCCATCCGCGGGGGCAGCGCGGGCGGCTACACCACGCTGTGCTGTCTGGTCTTCACCGATGTGTTCAAGGCCGGCGCCAGCTATTTTGGCATCAGCGACCTGGACGTGTTCCTGGAGACGCACAAGTTCGAGTCGCACTATCTGGAGAGCCTGGTGGGGCCCTACCCGGAGCGCCGCGACCTGTACATCGCCCGCTCTCCCATCCATCACCTGGACCGGCTGACCAGCGCGCTGCTGGTGCTGCAAGGGCTGGAGGACAAGATCGTCCTGCCCAACCAGGCGGAGATGATCGTCGAGGCGGCGCGCGCCAAGGGGCTGCCGGTGGCCTATCTGCCCTTTGCCGGCGAGCAGCACGGCTTCCGCCAGGCAGCCACCATCAAGCGCGCGCTGGATGCGGAGCTCTCCTTCTACGCCCAGGTCTTCGGCATCGCGCTGCCTGAGGCGGTGGAGGGAGTGGTAGTGGAAAATCTGTAGCCGCCAGGGGGTGCGGCGGCGCATGGCCTGCGCCGCCGCACGCCGATGGCGGCTTGGGATTTCGGGCATGGCGGTGGTTGGGGTACAATAGCGGCA
>JACSRL010000787.1 GCA_014879765.1 Anaerolinea sp.
GGCGTTGTCCCTTGCGGCCCGGTCATCAGCGTGGCTCCCTGGGCGCTCTTCTCGGCCGCCCAGCCGATGAACGGATTGCCGAAACGGCTGACGTAGCGCACCCGCCACCAGGGCAGCCCATCAGCCTGGCGCGGCCCATCCAGCACGGCTAGCTCAGCCCCGGCCGGCGCTTCATAGATCACATCGGCGGCGGGCTTGTTGGCGGCCCCCGGCGACTGGCGCAGGTTGAGCGCCGCCTGGGCGATGGCCTTGCCGCCGATCTGGATCGGCGCTGGGGTGGCAGGCGGCGTTGGCGGCGGCGTGGGCGGCGGCGTTGGCGGTGTCGGCGCCGGTTGCGCCGGCTGCGTCGCGGTCAGCAACGACGCGCCCGAGGCCTTGGCGCCGGCCACCCAGCCATCGTAGGGGTTGCCGTACTGGCTGACGAAGCGCACCCCCCACCAGGTCAGATTATCCACTGCCTTGGGACCGGCCGTGATGGTCAGCCCGGAGTTGGCCGGGATCTCGTAGAGGATGTCGTTGGCCGGCTTGTTCTGGAAGCCGGCCGAGCGGCGCAGGTTGAGCACCTCCGTGTTCCACACCCGGTCGCCCACCTTGAACTGAGGGCCGGGGGGCGGTTCCACCACGGGCGGCGTCGGCGGCGTCGGCGGCACAGGCGTGGCCGGTTTGGTGGCGGAGAGCAGCGTGGCGCCGCCGGGGGTGGTTTGCGCCAGCCAGCCGGTCGTGGCCTGTCCATTGACCGGGCAACGCACCTGCCACCAGTCCAGCCCATCGACCGTTTCCGGGCCGGCCAGCACGGTGCAGGCCGTGGCCACCGGCAGCAGCGCGATCACATCGCCGGAAGGCTTGCCCGCATAGCCCGGGCTGCGCCGCAGGTTGGCCTCCCTGACCACGTAGACCGTCTGCCCCACGGTGAAGGCCGGCGGCTTGGGGGGCGTCGGCGTCTCGCTCCAGCGATAGTCGTTGCGCATGGCCTCGCGCCAGCCGTCGATCACCCCCTGCTTGCCCTCGATCACCCAGCGATCGGCCGGCGGCCAGCGGTAGAGCGCCAGGGCCCGGATTTGCTGGTTGCCTGGCTGCTTGTTCCACCAGTCGATCTCGCCGTAGGCCCGCTGCACCCAGCCGTTGTTCTGGTTCAGCCAGGCCACATCCTGGTCGGTCTCGGTGATGTAGACCGGCAGGTGGCGCATGCTGGCCGGGATGGCGTTCATGAAATCGCGGTAGGCGCGGAAATTGTACTGGCGGTTCTGAAAGGGCGCGTCCATGAACGCGTCGGTGTAGATCTGCGTCGGATCGGGCGAGTGGGTGTAGGTGTGGATGGTAACGCCGTCGCAGTTCTGCGCACCCAGCAGCTTGAGGATGTCGCCGTGATACTGCACCCAATCCCCTTTGGCGTTGCCCTCGTACTTGGTCAGGGTGTTCCACGGCGCGGTGGCGCCCACCAGCACCTGGTCGTTGGCATGGCCCGGCACGCGCTTGATCGCGTCCCGGCAGAGACGATAGCAGCGAGCGTAAAGCTGCGGGGTGATCACCTCGCCCGGATCTACCACCGCCATGCGGGTGGAACGGGTTTCGCTGTCCAGGGCGTTGAAACGCCAGGGCACCAGCCGGGCGCGTGCGCTCTCATCTCCCTCGTAAGGGGTGCGCGACCAGTCGATCTGCACCCCTGGCCGCTCCACCGGGTGGTTCATCTCGTTGCCGATGATCCAGATCTTGCAGCCAGGGCTGGCAGCCACGTAGTTGGCGCAGCGTTGGGCAAATTGCTCATAGCGGCCGCTGTGGGGGATGGTGCCGGCCGGCTCGTAGCCGTTGTTGATGCGGCAGATGATGCCCAGCCCCTGGTTGCTCCACGGCGTGAAGTTCTTGCCGCTGTGATCGTTGGCCTCGGAGCCGATCGCTTCGGTGAACACGATCCAGCCAGGCTTGCCTGATTGGAGCATATGTTGCTCTCCCCCGGGATCGTGCATGCCGAAGATGTAAGGTGAGTCGAAAAGAGGACGGGCCATGTGGGATCTCCTTGAAACTGCGTCGCGGCCGGCTGCAAGCGGGTCGGCTCCGGGTCATTCAGAATCTTGAACGCAAAGCCCGCGGCAATTTCAGCAGTTCACGATTCGCACGCAAAGCCGC
>JACSRL010000453.1 GCA_014879765.1 Anaerolinea sp.
CGATCTGGTGGTGCTGGACCTGATGCTGCCCGACCGCGATGGCTGGGATGTGACCCGCACCGTGCGCGGCGACCCGGCCCTGGCCGCCACGCCCATCATCATGGTCACCGCCCGCGTCGAGGACACCGACCGCATCGTGGGCCTGGAGCTGGGCGCGGACGACTACGTCACCAAGCCGTTTAGCCCGCGCGAGATGGTGGCCCGCGTGCGGGCCGTGCTGCGTCGCACCGCCGGCGCGCTGCCGGCCCCTGTTCGCCTGCTGCAAGACGGCGCTCTGGCGCTGGATCCTGGCCGGCACGAGGCGACCCTGAACGGCCGGCCGCTGGAGCTGACGCCCACCGAGTTCGCCCTGCTGCACACGCTGATGGCCCATGCCGGCCACGCCTTCACCCGCGCCGAGTTGATCGAGCAGGCGCTGGGCTATAGCTACGAAGGATTGGACCGCACGGTGGACAGCCACATCAAGAACCTGCGCCGCAAGATCGAGCCAGACCCGGCCAACCCCGCCATCATCCAGACCATCTACGGCGTCGGCTACCGTTTCCAGGGGGAGAGGCGGCCATGAAGCGGCTTTCCGTTCGTCTGACCCTGGCCATTGTAGCGACGACTCTGCTGGCCGTGGGCGTGGTGGCACTGCTGGCCAACCGCGCCGCCGGCAGCGAGTTTCGCCGTTACCTGGCCGCCGGGCAGATGGCCAGCGTCCAAAGCCTGGCGCCGGAGTTGGCCGCCTACTACGCAGCCCAGGGCAGTTGGGATGGCATCGCGGCTCAGTTGGACGACGCGACAGGCGCCGCCGCCCGCGGACGAGGATTCGGCGCCATGAATGCCCACGGCGCCGGCGGCATGCACATGCTGCAACTGGCCGACGCCACAGGGACAATCCTGTACGACAGCATGGGACAGGCGACCGGCGCCAAGATCAGCCGCGCGGCACAAGCGGCGGCTATCCCGATCCAGGTCGATGGCGCGACGGTCGGTTTCCTGAGGGTGGTCACGCCGGGCAGCGCGCAGTTGGCCGGGGCGGAGCAAGTCTTCCTCGATCGCATCAACCTGGCCGTGTTGACCGGCGCCGCCATTGCCCTGCTGATGGGCGGCATCGTTGGGGTGCTCCTGGCGCGCACGCTGGCCGCGCCGCTGGGGCAGGTTTCGGCCGCGGCCAGCGCCATTGCAGCCGGCGACCTGAGCCAGCGGGCGCCGGAGCGCGGCACAGCCGAGACCGAGGCCCTGGCGCGTTCCTTCAACCAGATGGCGGAGAACCTGGAACAGGCCGAGCAACTGCGCCGCAACCTGTTGGCCGACGTGGCCCACGAATTGCGCACGCCGCTGACCGTGATCCAGGGCAACCTGCAGGCGCTGCTGGACGGCGTCTATCCTCTGGAACGGGCGGAGATCGCCATCCTCTACGACGAGACCCGCCTGCTCAGCCGGCTGGTGGCCGACCTGTGCGAGCTGGCCCAGGCCGAGGCGGGCCAGCTCCAGCTCAACCTGGGGCCGGTGAACGCCGCCGCCGTGCTGGCGCAGACCGTGGATAGCTTCGCGTTGTTGGCCCAGGAGAATCAGGTCGATCTGCACCTGGACGCATCTGCGGAGTTGCCGCTGATCCTGGCCGATCCCGACCGACTGGCCCAGGTGGTGCGCAATCTGATCGCCAACGCCGTGCGCCATGCTGCGCCGGGCGGACATGTGCATGTCACCGGCCAACCTCTGGCTGGTCGGTTGCGCATCAGCGTGGCCGACGACGGCCCCGGCATCCCTGCCGTCGATCTGCCCCACGTTTTCGACCGCTTCTGGCGCGGCGACCCGGCCCGCCGTCGTGATGGCAGCGGTTCCGGCCTGGGTCTGGCCATTGCCAAGACCCTGGTTGAGGCGCAAGGCGGACAGATCGGCGTGACCAGCGGCCCGGGACGAGGGACTGAATTCTGGTTCGACTGTGTTTTCCTGAGGTGATGTGTGGCAGAAGGCTATAGCCTGTGGTTTGATGTGCTTCCCGCCAGCCAGGCGGAGCTGGACGGCGACTTCGACCGGCAGTTCGACGCCGGCGGCCGGCCAGCCTGGGAAGGGGTGGCCGCGCTCTGCACCCGGCCTGACGGCGCGCTG
>JACSRL010000232.1 GCA_014879765.1 Anaerolinea sp.
TCAGGTGTCATGCCCTGAGCTTACCAGAAAATCTCCGATTTGGTCAAAAATCTAAGCGAATGGACAGTCATCATGCTCATCAACGTGCAGACATTGATGCCGTAGTTCTTCTGAACCGAATTCCAGCACTGCAAGGCGGTGGCCTGGATGTCGAGCGCCGTCATCCAGCCACTCAAGGCCACGCCGAACTTGGCCATGCGCAGGATCGAGGGCGAGGGCACGCCGCCAGAGGGCAGATAGGCAAAGATCGCCTCCAGGCGCTCCTTGACCTGAGAGTCGTCGTCCTTCAAGCGGTTGGCGACGCCCAGCAGCTCAGAGAGGTCCACCGTCTGCACAGAGATGCCGACCGACTGCAGAAGCTTTTCGCTGTAACGGGTGGTGTTGAAGGCGTTTGGCCGTGCGCCGACCGCGCCCAGGCGGGCGTTGCGCAGCCCATTGACGGTGCGGCAGACGCCCATGAAGGCGCGCAGATCCTGTTTGAAGCCAGGGCTGAGCGGATGGCTGGTGTGCAACTCGGTCAGGGAATAGCTATAGCCATACTGGCGCAGATTGTTGCAGACCGAGATCTTGCCGCAAAAGGCATCGCGCCGGCGCTCGACGTTGAAGGCATCCAGATCGTCGGGATAGGCCTGGACCAGAATGGGCACATTGAGCTCGGCCATCTTGATGGTGTCGGCCACTGCCTTTTCGTCGCCAAAGTTGGGCAGACAGACCAGAATGCCGTCGATCTCCCGGCGGTGGGTCTGGAAAAGATCAGCGCACTCGCGGGCGTCGGCGTAGGTTTCGACTGAGCCCAGCTTGGAACCCTGCTCGCCCAGCCAAATGCCGCGAATGCCCAGCTCGGCGAAAAGCGCCGTCATATCAGCGCGCGCTTCGGTGATCAGTTGGTCGGGGAAGAAATCTCGGTTGCCGAAAATGACTCCCATGGTGAACTGCGTCATGTGACATGCTCTCCTAGCGTGTTGAATCCCCACGCTCCGGCCACGAGAATTACCAATGCATACGGGGTATATTCTCCGGTGCGGATGATTGCCTTGCTCTGCGCGCTCATCTGCTTGAACTCGACGTGAGGAAGTGTTTCGATCGGTGTGTCGCCCAATAATTTTCGGATGCCTTGGTAGATGTGGGGGCTCACCCGCAGGATGTCGGCCGAGACCAGCGCTTTTTCGACGTACATCTCCTGCAAGACCACCTCAAGCGTCTCCAAAAAGCCCGGCGTGCCAGGCTTGAGGGCCAGGTCGATGCGTTGGGTGGTGTCGGGCGTCGGCAGGCCGGCGTCGGCGATGGTGAGGGTGTCGGTGTGCTCCAGATGGGCGATGACCGCGGCGATCGGTCCGTTGATGATGCCGATTTTCTTCATGGAGAAGGCCTCGTGGCGAGAAATTCATCGACCTCAGCGCGGCTGGGCAGAGACGGCTGGGCGCCGACGCGGGTGACAGCAAGGGCCGCGGCCGCGCTGGCAAAGGCCGCCGACGCTGGCAGGGTGTGACCCTCGCCCAGGGCAACGGCCAGGCCGCCGATAAAGGCGTCGCCGGCCGCAGTGGTATCGACGGGCTTGACGGAAAAGGCCGGAACATGGGTGTAATGTGGCTGATCCGCCGGAGTGGATTCGGCGATCAGCGCGCCCCGGCTGCCCAGCGTGATGATCACGCTGCCCGGTCCCGACTGGAGCAAGCGCGCGGCGGCCCTGTGTGCGTCTTGCAGCGAATGGATCTCGATCCCCGTCATCAAGGCGGCTTCATACTCGTTGGGGATCAGCACATCGACGTTGCCAAGCAGCTCAGGTGTAAGATGCTGCGCAGGCGCCGGGTTCAAGACCACTCGCGCGCCCACCTGACGGGCCAGCCCGGCTGCGGTCACGATGGTTTCCAGTGGGGTCTCCAGGGGCATCACCAACAGGTCGAAGGCGTCGATCTGCGCCAGCGCCGCGGCCACGTCGGCTGCGGTCAACCTGAAGTTGGCGCCCGATGCCACCGCAATGCTGTTTTGCCCCTGGTCATCGACCTGGATCAGGGCGACGCCGGTGGCCGCCTCCGGATCGATGCCCACAAAGCGGGCGTCGATCCCCTCGGCGCCGGCCATGGCGAGAAGCTGATCGCCAAAGGCGTCGGCGCCGACGCGGCCGATCATGGTGACAGCGCCGCCCAGGCGGGCGGCAGCCACGGCCTGATTCGAGCCTTTGCCGCCGGGGTGGGTGGCAAACACCCCACCCAGAAGGGTCTCGCCCGGTCGGGGGATGACCGGCAGGCGCACCACCAGATCCATGTTGAAACTGCCTACCACAACAATTTTTGACATGGAGAACCATCCGGCCCCTTCGGGCTTCACGCGAAGCCCGAAGGGGCGATTTTTCAAGTTACGGCTGCGGGCACGCCTCGGTGGAACCGGTGGGTGCGAAGGTCTTGTACTGGCAGAAGTTCTCGGCGGTGATGAGAACCATGTCGATGGACTGCTTCTCAGGCTTGCCCGTGCTGCCTGTTCTGATGAGCTGGTCAGCCTGGATCACAGCCTGCAGGGCCATCTCGGCCACGGGCTGAAGCGAGGTCGCTTTCAGCTCGCCCCGGCCGATCGACTGGATCGCGTCGTCGCTGCCGTCGAAGCCCACGACGATCACGTCGGGGCGGCCAGCCGCGATCAGCGCCGCCTGCGCGCCCAGCGCCATGGTGTCATTGCCGGCGATCACGCCCTTGATGCCAGGGTTCGCCTGCAGGATCGACTCCATCACGCCCAGCGCCTCGGTCTGCGACCAGTTGGCCGTCTGCTGCGCCACCATCTTCAGCCCAGGGAGCTGGTCCAGCACGTCGTGGAAGCCCTGCGAACGAACGTGCGCGTTGGTGTCGGTGTCACGGCCGGTCAGCTCGACATAGTCGCCTTCTTCGCCCATCATCTGAGCAAAGTACTCGGCCAGGATCGTAGCGCCCTGATAGTTGTTGGAGACGATCTGCGCACCGGCCACACCTTCGGCCGTGATCTCGCGGTCCACCAGGAAGGTGGGGATGCCGGCATCCTTCGCCTTCTGCACGGCGGCCACAGTGGCGTCAGCGCCCGCATTGTCCAGGACGATGGCGGAGGCCTTCTTGGCAATGCAGCTCTCGACCAGTTCCATCTGCTTGTTCGCGTCGTCGCCGTGGTTCAGGCGCAGGGTGGTGTAGCCCATCTCCTCGGCCTTGGCCGCGGCGATCTCCTGCATCGCGCCGAAGAACGGATTCTCCACCGCGGGCACGATCACGCAGATCAGTTTCGTGCCCGCTGCAACCGGCGCCTCAGCGGCGGGCGCCCCAGCGGCCGGGGCCTGGGTGGCGGCAGGAGCCTGGGTCGGCTGGGCGCCGCAGGCGCTGATCAGCATCGCCAGGATGACGATCAGACTCAAGACGGAAAAGACTTTCTTGGTAGACATTTCTCTCTCCTTGGAGGGTTTGAATGATGCTGCCATCAGGCAGCACGTTTGACAGACAAGTCCGATGGGCAGGTCAACCCATTTCCTGCTGCTGAAGCAAGGCGATGCGCGCCTGCATGCGAGCCTGCACCTGGTCGATGATGACAGCCAGCACGATCACGGCGCCCTTGATCACCATCTGCCAGAACGAGGAGACGTTGGACATCACCAGGCCGTCGCCCAGAACGCCGATCACGAAGGCGCCGATGATGGTGCCGCCGATGCTGCCGCGGCCGCCAGCCAGAGAGGTGCCACCCAACACGACCGCGGCAATGGCATTGAGCTCAAAGGTGTTGCCGGTGGCGGGGTGCGCTGCCACCAGTTGTGAAGCGATGATCAGACCGACGAACGCCGCACAGAAGCCGCTGATCATGTACACCAGCAATTTGGTGCGCTTGACGCGCACGCCCGACAGCTCAGCCGACCGTTCGTTGCCGCCGATGGCATAGACGTGGCGGCCGAAGGGTGTGCGGGTGGTGATGAACCAGGCCACCAGGGCGAACACGATCATGATCCAGATCGAGTAGTTGATGCCCAGCAGCTCGCCGGCGCCCAACTTCTCAAAGCCGGTGTTGTGCAGCTCAGGCCGGCCCACCAGATTGGCAAAGGTGTAGCCGTTGTTGAGCAGCCCGGCAAAGCCGCGGGCGATATACATCATGCCCAGGGTGGCTATGAACGGCGCCACGTTGAAACGGGTGATCACGAAGCCGTTGATGGCGCCGAACAAGGTGGCGATGGCAACGGAGATGACGACAATCATCCAGACGCTTGGGTACAGCACCACCCCCAGGGCGGGGATGATGATTCCTTTGTTGATCAACATGCCGGCGATCATGGCGGTAAGGCCGACGATTGATCCCACCGACAGATCGATGCCGCCGGTGAGGATGACAAAGGTCATACCGATGGCCAACAGGGCGTTTTGGGCGACATGCTTCGAGACGATCTCGATGTTGCCGACGCTGAGAAACTGCGGCCACAGGGTGATGGCGAAATAGCCGACGACAAGGATCAAGGCGATAAAGGCCCGGCCGCGCAGCACGAATTGCAGCACGTTGGTCCGGGTCATGCGGCGCGATTTGCGCGTGGGGAGGGCGTTAGTTGTGGCCATTGTTTGTTGTCGCTCCGTGAGGTTCGGTGGTTCCAGCCAGACCGTGGCCAACCGCTGAAGCGGCGACCAGTTTCTCTTCGGTGGCTTCCTGACGGCTGAACTCGCCGGTGATCGCGCCTTTCGACATCACCAGAATGCGGTCAGACATGGTCAGAACTTCTTTCAACTCGGTGGAAATGAAGATCACACCATAGCCCTGCTGGGCGAGACGGGTGGTGATCTCAAAGATCTCGGATTTTGCGCCCACGTCGATGCCGCGGGTCGGTTCGTCGAGCATCAACACCTTGGGCGTCGTCAAAAGGGCCTTGGCCACGACACACTTCTGCTGATTGCCGCCGCTGAGGCTGGTGATCGGCTGGTTGACGTTGGCCACGCGGATCGACAGACGCTTCACCATCTCCTGGACTGCTTCTTTTTCCTTGCCGGGCGCCAGGAAAAAGCCGGACATGTAGCTTTTCAGGCTGGCCAGCAGGATATTGTCGTGAACCGACATGGGCTGCACCAGGCCCTCGCGCTGGCGGTCCTCTGGCACCAGCACGATGCCACTCCCAATACGCTCTGAGACGGTTGTGCCCAGGACGGGCTGGTCGTTGATCCAGACCTTGCCCGTAGCCTCAGGGCGGATACCGGCGAGACAATCGACCACATCGGAACGCCCTGCGCCCATCAGGCCATAGAGGCCGAGGATTTCACCGGCATGCAGATTGAAGGAGACGTGATCGACGACAAAGCCGCCGCCGGCGCGGGGCAGAGTCAGATCCTCCACCCGCATCAAGACCTCGCCGACATACTGCTCCGTGCGGGCAAAGAGGGATGCGGGATTTTTGCCGACCATCTTCTCGATGATCCAGGCAACTGAGATGTCGGCCGCGCGGGCGGTTTCGACCAGCTTGCCATCGCGCAGGATGGTGACGAAGTCGCCGATCTGAAGCAGCTCATCCAGCTTGTGCGAGATGTAGATGATCGACACGCCCTCGGCCTTCAGCTCGTTGATCACCCGGAAGAGCACCGCCACCTCAGCCGTGCTCAAGGCCGACGTGGGCTCATCCATGATCAGAATGCGCACATCCTGCGCCAAAGCCCGAGCGATTTCGACGATTTGCTGCTGGCCGATGCGCAGATCGCTCACCAGGGCATCGGGGTCGATGTCCTGCTCCAGATGCTGGATCAGCTCGCGGGTGTGTTCTTTCTGGAATTTCCGGTCGATGGTCAGGCCGCGCTGTTTGACCTCACGGGCCAGATAGATATTCTCGGCGACGCTCAGATTCGGGCAGAGGGACATTTCCTGAAAGATGATGCCAATGCCCTGGGCGGCTGCCGCCAGGATATCGCGCACATGGATCTCTTTCTCTTCCAGGAAGATATGGCCCGAGGTAGGCTGCTCCACGCCGGCCAGGATCTTCATCAAGGTCGATTTGCCGGCGCCGTTCTCGCCGATCAGAACATTGACCTTGCCGCGATAGACGTTGAAATTGACGTTGTCCAGGGCCACGGTGCCGGGGTAAACCTTGGTGATGTTCTCGGCGCGCAGGACAACCGGGTCACTGAAGGGGCTGGATGGAGCCGATGGTGTCGTTGTATCCTGTTGAGTCATTCCGCTACCCCTTTACTTCAACTGTGATGGGAATGATCGTGACCTTCTTCAGATCGATGTCAACCAGATTGAAGGTACGGATGGTCATCGCTCCGGTGAAGACGATGGTCTGGCCCACAAGCTGCTCCTTGTCCACGGAGGCGTAGGCATGGCTGATGGCCCGTTTATTGAGCTCGCTGCCGACCTTGCCGAACTCGGTCTGTTCCTTGAAGTCACCGAAGTTGATGAAGCCCACGCCGTCGCGCACCGAGGTTTCATCGCTGGGCACACGCGGCCCCAGATAGACCAGCACCTGGATCGATCCATCGTAGCCGACGGGCTGAATCTCCATCACACCCAGGCTGGTCGACGTATCGACCGAGACGACCTTCGCCTCGCCCTTGACCAGAAAGACGTGGGCCTCTCCGACGGTGATCAGACCGTACTGCTCGGCCACCTCGATCAGATCGTTCTTGGCGGCGATACCCTGGGCATTCGGCTTCATGGCGTTCAATATGTCCGCCAGGTCGACCGCTTTTGTGGCGACGGCGGGGAGGATCTTGCTCTCCCAGATGCCATCGACATACTTGACCGGATCGAAGGTTTCGCTGATCTTTTGTTCCTCCATCTCCTGGATGGAGACCACCGTGAAGGCGTGAGGCCAGAGCAAGTAGCCCAGCAACAAGAGGGCGAGCAGGCTAACCAGAATGATGATCGGTTTCCTTGACTTCATGAGGCGATCCTTTAGTGGGGCGATGCAGTTCACAGGGTGCATATTTATTCTTACCAAAAGAATTATGCAACTATTGGCAGTGTAACACAGATTCCAGTCGGTGTCAAGGGGTTAATCTTAAATTTCTGGCAACTGCTCAGCCGGCCGGTGCGAACACGTGGATTGAGTAGGCTGCCGTATCGAAATCACGTGTTCGCACACGCTGACGAGTGCGAACACGTGGATTGAGTAGGCTGCCGTATCGAAATCACGTGTTCGCACCCGCCGGCCGGTGCGAACACGTGGATTGAGTAGGCTGCCGTATCGAAATCACGTGTTCGCACACGCCGGCCGGTCAGAAACCGGGTTTTTCTCATGCGGGCATGATTTACGTCTTTGCAATGGCCTTTCATGGCGCCATGACCCTGGTCTGCGAGACAAAAACTCGGTTTCTACTGCCATGCCTGAGCAGTTACCACACCCTTCAGAGTTCCAGATTGCCCCCTTGACAAAGCGGTCTCGATGTGATATGCTAAAGCCATCGGTAATAAATTATCGATCTTGAATAAATATGCACACTGGTGCATCCAACAACACCAACAGGAACCTGCCATGTTAACAGATGTGGAGCTGAAGGCTAAGTCCATCGAATACCGCGAGACCATACTGCGCATCATCAAGCAGGCTCGCGCCGGCCACACAGGAGGCGACCTCTCCTCAGTCGACATTCTCAACGTGCTCTACAACAACATCCTGCGTGTCTCGCCGGAGACCTTCGCCGACCCAGACCGTGATCGCTACGTGCAAAGCAAGGGGCACAGCGTCGAAGTCCTCTACACGGTTCTGGCCGATCGCGGCTTCTTCCCGGCGCAAGAGCTGGACACCCTCGGCCAGTACCAGTCGCACTTCATCGGCCATCCCACCCGCAGCGTGCCGGGCATCGAACAGAACACCGGCGCGCTGGGCCATGGGCTGGCCGTCGCCGTGGGCATGGCGCTGGCGGCGAAGCTGGATAGACGCAGCTACCGCGTCTACACCCTGATCGGCGACGGAGAGCTGGACGAGGGCTCCAACTGGGAAGCCTCGCTGGCCGCCTCTCACTACAAGCTGGACAACCTGACGGTCATCATCGATCGCAACGGTCTGCAAATCACCGGTCGCACCGAGGACGTCAACCCGCTGGAGCCGCTGGCTGACAAATTCCGCGCCTTTGGCTATGCCGTGTGGGAAGTGGACGGCAACGACACTCAGGCGCTGATTGATGCTTTCAGCCGGACGCCCTTCGAAACCGGCAAGCCCAACCTGGTGCTTGCCCATACCATCAAAGGCAAAGGGGTCAGCTTCATCGAAAATGCCGCGAAATGGCATCATCGGGTTCCCACCGACGAAGAATATGCCATCGCCCAACGCGAGTTGCAGCAGGCTCGGGAACAATTGAGCTAGGAAGGTATCATCATGGAACTGGGACGCGCTAATCTCGACGTTTTTGCCGATACCGTGTTGGAGATCGCCGGTCAAGACCGCGATGTGCTGGTGGTCACCAGCGACTCCCGGGGATCAGGCAAGCTCACCCACTACGGCGACACCCTGCCAGCTCAGATCATCGAGCTCGGCATCGCTGAGCAGAATGTGATCGGCATCTCCGCCGGCCTGGCCTCGGCCGGCAAGAAGGTCTTTGCCACCTCGCCCGCCTGTTTCATCACGGCCCGGGCCTTTGAGCAGATCAAAAACGATGTGGCCTATTCCGATCAGCCGGTGCGCATCATCGGAATCAGCGCCGGCGTGAGCTATGGCGCGCTGGGCGCCACGCACCATTCGCTGCACGACTACGCGGCCCTGCGCGCCGTACACAACATCACCATCATCGCGCCGGCCGACAACTTCGAGGCACGCGAGGCGATCAAGGCCATTCACAACATCGATCATCCGGTCTATGTCCGCTTCGGCAAGGCTGCGATCCCGCACGTACATGGCGAAAACAGCACTTTCACCATCGGCAAGGCGGCGACGATCCGGGATGGACACGATCTGACCTTTATCGCCTGCGGCGAGACAGTGCCGGTGGCGTTGGCCGCGGCCGAGCTGCTGGCTGCGCAGGGCATCGAGTGCCGCGTTCTGAGCATGCACACCATCAAGCCGCTGGACGAGCAGGCCATTCGCCAGGCGGCCCGCGAGACGGGGGCCATCATCACCGTCGAGGAGCACAGCATTCATGGCGGGCTGGGCGAGGCGTGCGCGGCTGTCTTGATGCAGCAGGGGCCAGTGGTTCCGTTCAGAATCGTGGGTTTCCCCGACGAGTACATGGTGACAGGATCTCAGAAAGAGATTTTCAACCATTACGGCATCTCCGCTGATGGTCTGGCGAAAACGGCGCGCGCGATACTCGGCTAGGAAACTGGCACTAAACGCGGTCGTGGCTTGGCTTGGTCGGTCTCTGGCGGGGCGCCGCGCAAAGACCGACCAAAGCGCCGACGTCTCGGTCGGAGATTGGGAACACGCAGACCTATGAAAGCACCTGTGTCAAAAGTCATCCTTGCAATCGACGAGGGCACCACCAACACCAAGGCGGTGCTGGTCGATGACGCCGGCCGCATCGTCGCTGAGGCGTCCCGCCCGCTCTCGGTCGTCTATCCACAGCCCGCCTGGGTCGAACAAGACGCCTGGGAGATCTGGCGGGCCTCACTGGCGGCCGCGGCGCAGCTTCTGGAAGGTATCCCGGCCGGCCGCGTGACCGCGCTGGCGCTGACCAACCAGCGCGAGTCGGTGTTGGCCTGGGAACGCGCCAGCGGCCGGCCGCTGGGCCCCTGCGTCACCTGGCAGTGCAAGCGCAGCGCGCCCTTCTGTGCCGAGCTGCGCCAACGCGGCCTGACCGACACGATCTACCGCCGGACCGGTCTGGCTATCGACCCGATGTTTTCGGCCAGCAAGGCGCGCTGGCTGTTGGAGCACATACCCGACGGCCTGCGCCGCGCCCAGGCGGGTGAGATCTGCCTGGGCACGGTAGATTCGTGGCTGCTGTGGAACTTCACCGGCGGAGCCGTGCATGCCTGTGACGTGACCAACGCCTCGCGCACCCAGTTGTTCAACCTGCAAACCCTCGCCTGGGACGATACGCTGTTGGGCATCTTCGACATTCCCGCCGCGGCTCTGCCGGAGGTCCGGCTCTCCAGCGCGCTCTATGGCGAGACTGTTGATCTGCCTGGCATCCCGGCTGGCCTGCCCATCGGCGCGCTGATCGGCGATTCGCACGCCGCCCTCTATGGCCACGCCGGTTTTCAGCCTGGCGCGATCAAGGCCACCTACGGCACCGGCTCCTCGCTGATGACCCCCACCCCTGCTCAGGTGCTCTCACAGCGCGGCCTGTCGTCCAGCATCGCCTGGGGCTATCAGCAGGCCCGGTATTGCCTGGAGGGCAACATCTACGTCACGGGCGCGGCCATCCAATGGCTGGCCGATTTCCTGGGACTGGACTCGCCCCAAGCGGTGGAGACGCTGGCCGCGCAGGTCAGCGACACCGGCGGCGTCTACGTGGTCCCCGCGCTGGCCGGCCTGGGCGCGCCCTACTGGAAAGATGCGGCACGCGGTTTGATCACCGGCCTGACCCGCGGCTCGACCGCGGCCCACGTGGCGCGCGCCACACAAGAAGCGATCGCCTACCAGGTGCATGATGTGTTCGAGACCATGCAGGCCGAGGCGGGAACCCCCCTGCAAGTGCTGCTGGTGGATGGCGGCGCCACTCGCAATCAGGCGCTGATGCAGTTCCAGGCTGACATTCTGGGCGTGCCGGTGCTGCGCAGCCTGGTCAGCGACGTGTCCGCGCTGGGCGCCGCCTATCTGGCCGGTCTCGCCGTGGGGCTGTGGGCCTCGGAAGCAGAGATCGCGGCCCTTGCCCGCCCGCAGGTGCGCTATGAGCCGGCGATGGAACCTGCCCTGAAGGCGCAGTTGCTGGCCGGCTGGAAAGAAGCTGTCGACCGCGTCCTCCTGGCGTAAAGGTCGTGACCAGCCTGGCCGGGAAGGGAGGCCGTCGCCGCCGGGCTGGCGGCATGAGGCGTGCTTTGCGGCTGCTTTCGTCTTGAGGTACAATGTCCGCACACCCGTACCCGTGACATCCAACCATTCCCCGAAGAAGCAGGGGATTGACCCATTCCTCCCGTCTCCTAATTCCAAGCAGAGGTGCGCCCATGTCCCAAACCATTGTCGTGCTCGAAGGCGACCAGACCGGCCAGGAGCTGCTGGTCGAGGCGCTGCGCGTCTTGCAGCCCAGCGTGATCGGCTTCGACCTGCATTTTCAACACTTCGATCTCAGCCTGGCCAATCGCCGGGCCACGCAGAACCAGGTGGTCCACGCCGCGGCCGCGGCCATCCGCCAGCATCGGCTGGGCCTGAAGGCGGCTACCATCACCCCCGAAGGGATGGGGGACGTGGGCAGCCCCAACGCCATCCTGCGCGAGGAGATGGACGCGGTGGTGATCCTGCGCACTGGCCGGCGCATCCCGCGCGTGCGGCCGGTGGGCGGCGTCCACTCCCCCATCAGCGTGGTGCGCATGGCGGTGGGGGACGCCTACGGCGCCAAGGAGTGGCGTGAGGGGGAGGCTGGCTCGCTGGACGAGATGGCCTATCGCACCGAGGCCATCAGCCGCCGGGTCTGCCGCGCGGTGGCCGAATACGCCTTCCAGCACGCGCGCAAGACCGGATCGCGCATCTTCGGCGGCCCCAAGTGGACGGTCAGCCCGGTCTACGAGGGGATGTTCAAGGAAGAGATGGACGCGGCCAGCCAACGCTACCGCGATGTGGTCTACAAGCCGCAGTTGATCGACGCCACGCTGGCGCTGCTGCTGGCCACCTCGGGCAACCCGCTGGTCATCCCCTCGCTGAACCGCGATGGCGACCTGCTGTCGGACATGGTCTTGCAGATGTTCGGCTCCATCGCCGGCTCGGAGTCGCTGGTGATTGCCATGGATGACGCCGGCGCGGTCAAGGCGGTGATGGCCGAGGCCCCCCACGGCACCGCGCCGATCCTGGAGGGGAAGAACGTGGCCAATCCCATGGCCATGATCCTGGCCGGCGCCAGCCTGTTGTCTTATGTCGATAGCAACGAGGCGCGGCTGGCCAGCCGCGCGATCTACGAAGCGACGTTGGAGGCCATCTACGACGGCTTTGCCACGGCCGATCTGGCCGGCCCCACCCGCACCGATGAGTTCACCAACGAGGTGATCCGCCGGGTGCGCACCAAGGTGGAGGTTTGGTCGTCGTTGATCTAGCGCCGCACGCTGCCGTCGGCGGGACGCCTCCTGATCTCTCCGCGGGACGCCTCGTGATCTTTCCACACGTCGATCCTCAGGGCGTCTCGCCCGCTGCCGTCGGCGGGACGCCTCCTGATCTTTCCGCGGCACGCCTCCTGATCTTT
>JACSRL010000348.1 GCA_014879765.1 Anaerolinea sp.
CGGCTGGCTCGGTCGGAGACCGGCCAGAGCGACGCGTTGGTTGGGCGGCTGGCTCGGTCGGAGACCGGCCAGAGCGCTGGGCTGGATGGCTTTTTAGACGGTGCGGAACTCGCCTTCGACTACGTCCTCCGGGCTGCCGGTGTGGTCATGCCCGTGCTGGTAGCCGTTGCTGCCATTGCTGCCCGGCTGGCCGCCGTATGCCTGCTCGCTCATGCGATAGCTGGCCTGCTGCACCTGCTCCATGGCCTGGCGGATGGCGTTGGCATCTTCGCCCTTGACGGCGCTGCGCAGCTCGGCCACCAGCCGCTCGATGGCCTGGCGGTCGCTGGCGCCGACCTTGTCCGCTTGCGCAAGATCGTGCAGGCTGCGCTCCACGCTGTAGGCCAGCGCGTCGCCCTCGTTGCGGGCCTCGATCAGCTTCTTGCGCCGCTCGTCGGCCGTTTTGTTGATCTCAGCTTCCCGCACCATGCGCTCCACCTCGCCCTTGTTCAGGTTGGTGGAGGCGGTGATGGTCACGCTCTGCTGCTTGCCGGTGGCCTTGTCCTGCGCGCTGACGTGCAGGATGCCGTTGGCGTCGATGTCGAAGACCACCTCGATCTGCGGCAGGCCGCGCGGGGCCGGCGGGATGCCTTTCAGGTTGAACTGGCCCAGGCTGACGTTGTCGGCCGCCATGGGCCGCTCCCCTTGCAGCACATGCACCGTCACCGCGGTCTGGTTGTCGTCGGCCGTGCTGAAGGTCTGGCTGCGCCGGGCCGGGATGGTGGTGTTGCGCTCGATGATGGGCGTTGCCACGCTGCCCAGGGTCTCGATGCCCAGGGTCAGCGGCGTCACGTCCAGCAAGAGCACGTCCTTGACGTCGCCGCCCAGCACGCCGCCTTGCAGGGCCGCGCCTACGGCCACCACCTCGTCAGGGTTGACCCCCTTGTGCGGCTCCTTGCCGCCGGCCAGGCTGCGCACCAGCTCCTGCACCATGGGCATGCGGGTTGCGCCGCCCACCAGCACCACCTCGTCGATCTCCTTGGCCGCCAGTTTGGCATCGCGCAGGGCCGCCTCGAAGGGGCCGCGCAGCCGGGCGGTCAGGCCCGCGCTCAGTTGCTCGAACTTGCTGCGGCTCAGCGGCATCTGCAAGTGCTTGGGGCCGCTGGCGTCAGCGGTGACAAAGGGCAGGTTGACCTCGGTCTCCAGCGTGCTGGAGAGCTCGATCTTCGCCTTCTCGGCCGCCTCCTTCAGACGCTGCAAGGCCTGCCGGTCGCTGCGCAGGTCGATCCCTTCCTGGCGCTTGAACTCGTCGGCGATGTAGTCCACCAGCGCCTGGTCATAGTCGTCGCCGCCCAGGTGCGTGTCGCCGGCCGTGGCCTTGACCTCCACCACGCCGTCGCCCACCTCCAGGATCGACACGTCAAAGGTGCCGCCGCCCAGGTCGAAGACCAGAATCGTCTCGTTTTCTTTTTTGTCCAGGCCATAGGCCAGCGCGGCCGCGGTCGGCTCGTTGATGATGCGCAGGACCTCCAGACCGGCGATCTTGCCGGCGTCCTTGATGGCCTGGCGCTGGCTGTCGTTGAAGTAGGCCGGCACGGTGATCACGGCCTGCGTCACCGGCTCGCCCAGATAGGCCTCGGCGTCCGCCTTGAGCTTGCCCAGGATCATGGCGCTGATCTCCTGGGGGGAATAGGTTTTGTTTTTGAGCGGGATGCGCACGCGTGCGTCCCCCGCGGGGCCTTCTACGAGTTGGTAGGAGATGTGCTCGCCCTTCGTCTCGTCGAAGCGCCGACCCATGAAACGTTTGATGCTGGCCACGGTGTTCTCAGGGTTGACCACAGCCTGACGCCGCGCGGTCTGGCCCACCAGCCGCTCGCCGTTCTTGGTGAAAGCCACCACCGACGGCGTGGTGCGGCCGCCCTCGGCATTGGGGATCACCACCGCGTCGCCACCCTCGATCACAGCCACCACAGAATTCGTCGTACCCAGGTCGATTCCAACAATCTTGCTCATTTCAATGCTCCTGTTCTTTTGGTGTAACTGCTCAGCCGTAGGTGCCGGGCACTTGAGTCTACGCTTGCAATGCGACACGTGAAGCCAATTCA
>JACSRL010000128.1 GCA_014879765.1 Anaerolinea sp.
AGATGTGTATAAGAGACAGGGCCAGGATCGGGGCCAGCGCCAGCGCCGGCCGCTCGCTGGCCCGCCGGCTGGCCAGCGCCAGAACGAACAGCGCCAGCGCCGCGATCACCAGCCAGGGGCCCAGCTCCTGGACATACCAGAGCGAGTAGCTCCACAGATTCGCGGCCAGTCCGGCCAGGCCACCGCCGCCGCCTTCCGCGCGACCGGCGATGTAGATGAAAGGCTGGCTGAAGGGCAGGTCGAAGATGCGGCTGAACAGCCAGTAGACTGGCACGAAGAGCGCCGTGCCGGCGGCCACCGAGAGCAGGGCGCGCCAGGGCCGGGCCTTCCAGCCGATCAGCAGCAGGTAGACGCCGGTGCCCAGCAGCACGCTGATGGGCGCGCCGAAGTTGCTCCACCAGAAGAGCAGCACCACCAGCGCCAGCGGCCAGCTCAGCCGGCCGCGCTCCTGGCTGCGCACGAAGGCCCAGGTGTACCACGTGGCCAGGCAGGCTGTGGGGGCCTGAAAATCGATCAGCAGCGCCGCGCGCACGGTGAAGCTGTTGACCGCCAGCAGCAAGAGCGCCGCGGCAAAGGCAAGCCAGCCCCGGCCTGCGCGATTTCCATAGAGCTCCCGGCTCAGCAGCGCCATGCCGGCGATCAACCCTGCCACCCACAGCAGGTTGAAATAGCGCATCAACTGGCTGGTCTCGACGGTCAACGGAGCCAGCCGAAAGAGCAGCGCGTGGACGAAGAGATAAAGCTGTGGGTGCGGGTAGTAGGTGTAGCGCCCCACCACCCCCTCGCGCAGCGCGATGAAGAACTCCTTTTTGACGCCGGTCTCCGGCTTGATGCGGTAGAAGGCATAGCGCTGGCCGTCGCCCAGGGTGCGCTCGCCCAGCGGCAGTAGCCAGTCAGCGGGGGGCGGCGGCTGGCCCAGGTAGAGCAGCGGCTGGCCCAGCGTCACCCAGTTGGCGATGGAGCTGTACATGTCGGCCTCGTCCATGCGCAGCGGGTTCTTCTCCACCTGGCGCGTCACGTGGAAGGCCAGCAACAGCAGGGCCAGCAGCAGCAGAGCCAGGGCCAGCAGTCGCTGGCCGCGGGGCGTCATCGGCCGGGTCATGGGGCAACCTCCACCTGGCCCAGGTCCAGCCAGCCGGCCGCGGCCGGCTGGTCGGCCCGATGCACGGCCACCTGCACGCGGTAGCTGCCGGCCGCCAGATCGGCCGGCAGCGCCAGGCTGTGTACGCCGGCCGCCAGCTCTCCGGTCGTCCACTGGCTGGTGGGGGGGCGCGGGCCGGCCAATGGGCCGCTGACCGTGGCCACGGCCGCGCCGTGCGCGTCCAGCAGGCGGGCGGTCAGCGCCCAGTCGGTGCGGGGCGTCTGGTTGGCGCGCCAGGCAAAGTGCAGGTCCAGCGCCGCGCCCGGCCGCGCCGCCGCGCTGGGATCGCCCTCCTGGCCCTGGCCGTAGCGGTCGAAGCCCTCCAGGGTGATCTCGCCGAAGTCGTGCATGGGCCGGAAGCGCAGCGGCGACAGCTCCTCGGCGTGGGGCTGTGCGACGGGCTGGAGCTGGATCGCGCCCAGGTCGAGGTGATCGGCCCCGGCCGTCGGCAGCCGCGCCCCGCTCTGCGGATCGTACAGGCCGGCGATAAGGCGGTAGACGCCGGGCGCCAGGCTGGCCGGCAGGGCGATGGCCGCGCGGGTGGCGGCCTGCTGGCCCGGCTGCCAGCCCTCGCTGGTCAGCCCGTCGGCGCGTAGGGGCAGATCGCGCTGCGCGACCACCTGGCCATCGGCGTCCAGAAGCTGGAGAAAGAGGCTGTAGGCGGCCGCGGGCTGCGCCGACGCTTCCCAGTCCAGCCGCACAGCCAGCAGCTCGCCGGCCGCCGGCGTCTGGCTCGATTGGAGCACGCGGCGCAGCGTCAACTGGCCGCCGAAATCGGCCGCGGGCTGCGTCACGTGCCAGTCCGCCTCGCCGCCGGGCAGCAGATAGCTGACCGCGGCCACCGGCCCCAGCCAGAGCTCGCGGCTGGGGTAGGCGTGCTCGGCCAGCCAGCCCTGGACGACCTGCTGGGGATCGCTCTCCTCGGCCGCGCGGTAGAGGACCAGAAGCTGGCGATGCTGGCCGGCGAGCTGTTCGAGCTGTCCCACGGTGGCCGGCAGATCGGCCAGCGGCAGCTCGTAGACGGGCAGATCGCCGCGGTAGAAGCGGGCCAGCGCGGCCCTCTGGTCACGGCCCACCAGCCCGACCGCGTCGCCCGGCTGCGCCATGGCCGCGAGATAGCGGGCGATGTCGCCGTAGGGGCTGTGGATACGGAAGAGGCGATAGGCGCCCTGGCCCTCGCGCAGCGGCGTGTCCGCCTCCGGCAGCGCCTGGGCCAGCAACGGCAGCTCGGCCGCGGCCAGGCTGTCGCCGGGGGTCAGCAGGAAGAGCGCCTCCTCGGCCTCCTGATAGACGCGAAAGCCGGGGTCGTCGTAGTCCAGCACGCGCACGTCGGGAAGCCGGCTGGTGAGGAAGGTCCACACCGCGGGGCATTCGTCCCATTCGGGCACCTGGCCCTGGCAGAGCACGATCACCGGGCCGCCGGGGTTGAGGCTGGCGTAGGTCTGCACGGTGCGGGCCGCCTGTCGCACGATGCGGGCCGGCGTGGGCCAGCCGTCGGGGGTGTCGTGCTGGTCGATGAAGCGGTAGATCGCACCGCTGAGGGTGATCTGCCAGATGGCCAGCAGCAGCAGCGCGGCGCCGCCCGCGGCCATCAGGCCGCGGCGCAGCCACACGCGGCCGGCCAGCAGCCGGTAGAGCGCCGTCGCGGCCGCGGCCAGCGCCAGATAGGGCGCGGGATAGAGCACCACCAGATAATGAAGCTGGAGCTGGGCGCTGAAGAGCAGGAAGAAGAGCAGCGGCGTGATCAGCCAGAGCAGCAGCAGCGCATCGCTGCGCGCCTGGCGCGCGTCAGTGCGCCGGCGCAGCAGCCGGAAGCCCAGGAAGAGGGCCGCGGCCGCGGTCAGCAGCTCCTCCAGCCGGTCCAGCCAGTAGCCGGGCGTGGGCAGGCCGGCCAGAAACTCACGGTAGCGCAGCGGCCCGGCCAACGCGTGGATATTGCGGCCGCCGATGTTGATCAGCGCCAGGTCGAAAACCTGCGGCTGCAGGCCGCCCGCGTCGCTCCCCTGCGTCAAAAAGCCGCGCACGTTGCTCCAGCCCTGCTGCGCATCGGCCGCCAGATAGGGGAGATAGAGCAGCGCGGCCAGGGCCAGCCCCACCAACAACGGCTGCCAGAGGCGCGCGGGCGCCCCCCACCGCCGCTGGACGATGAGCTCCCAGGCCACCAGCACAGCCAGCAGCGGCGTCAGGGCGATGGCCGCCAGGTGTACCTGGATCAGCGCGGCCAGCGTCACCAGCGCGGCGGCCAGCATCCAGCGCCGGCCATCGACAAACCAGGCCATGGCGCAGATCATCAGCAGCACCACGCCGGGCGCCAGCAGATCCTGGCCCAGCACGCCGCGCGCGTGCTGCACCGCCCAGGGAGAGAGCGCGAAAAGGAGGCTGGCCAGCAGCCCCGCGGCCATGCCCCAGTAGCGCCGCCCCAGCCAGAAGGTCCCCAGCACCGCCAGCAGATTGAGCGCGATGACAAAGCCGGTCAACAGCAGCGGGTCGCGGCTGAAGGCCACCGGCAGGCTCATCAGATAGACGCCCAGGGCCGGGTTGCGGAAGCCGGTGGAGGAGACCATCCCTTGCAGCGGCAGCCGGCCCTGGTCGATCCACTGCGCGGCCAGGTTGCTGAGCGCGGCCGCGTCGAAGGTGAAGGCTACCGCGCCCAGGTGGGCCAGGCGCAAAGCCGCGGCCAGCGCCAGAATGGCAGCCAGCAGCAGATAGGGGAGCAGGCGCAGGGGGACCGGCCGCTGGGTTGGGTCAAACATGGCCCGATTCTAGGCGCAAGCGCGGCTTTGCGCAAATACGCCGCATCAAGCATAATCGGGCGCATGGCGATCGAGATCAGCAACCATGCAGACCACAGGCTGGCCGGCGATACCATCGAACTGGCCCTGATCACCGTGCTGGCTCAGCCGGCTGAGAGGGCGCCATGACCCGGCAAGAAATCCCGCTATCGGGCGAACGCTTGCCCGGTGGGCCGGCTGCACGCGACAAGACGCGGCGCCTGACCGTGCTGGCGTTGGTCGTGCTCACAGCGCTCACCTTCCTGCTGCGGGCATGGGAGCTGAACACCATCCCGCCAGGGCTGTTTGGCGACGAAGCGCAATCGGGCGTGGATGTCCGGGCCTGGCTGCGCGGCGAGTCCGCCGAGCTCTTCCCGCATCACCTGGGCGGCGAGACGCTCTATGGCTATCTGTCGGTCCCCTTCGTGGCGCTGTGGGAGGGGACGCCGCTGGGGATCCGCCTGGCGGCGGCGCTGATAGGCGCGCTGATGATCCCGGCGCTTTTTCTGGCCGCGCGGACCCTCTGGCGGGAGCAGCCGCGCATGGGCGTCTGGGTCGGGCTGCTCGCCGCGGCGCTGTGGATGGTCAACTACTGGCCGCAGAGCATCAACCGCATCGGCTTTCAGGTCAACACCCAGCCGCTGCTGGTGACGTTGGCGGTGAGCGCCTGGCTGGCCTGGACCTGGCGCCCGACCCGCGGGCGCGCGGCAGTATTCGGCGCGCTGGCGGCGTTGACGCTCTACACCTACCCCGCTGCCCGGATTACACCGCTGCTGTGGCCGCTGTTGTTCTTGACGCTGGCGCCGGCCAGCCGCCGCGGGCTGCGACCGACTCTTCTCTGGGCGCTGGCAGCCTTTGCCGTGACCGTGGCGCCGCTGGCCGTCCATTTCATCCAGACTCCGTATGACCTGACCTATCGCGCCAATGCCTTTTCAGCCCTGGGCGGAACGCTGCCGCTGGAGGAACGCATCGGGCTGTGGCTGCGCAACGTCGGCCAGGTGATCGGCGTCTTCGTGGGCGGCCCGGGGGACCCTGATCCACGCCACAACCTGCCGGGCCGGGCGCCCTTCGCCCCCTATCTGGCCGGGCTGCTGCTCCTGGGGGTGGCGATGGCGCTGAAAGGGCTGCGCCATCGCGAACCGCGCGCCTGGACGCTGCTGCTCTGGCTGGCGGTGTTGAGCCTGCCGGCCATCCTGGCCGGCGACGCCAACCCACATTTCCTGCGGCTGTTGGGCGCGCTGCCGGCCGCGCTGCTGTTGATGGCCTGGCCGCTGGCCGGCCTGTTGGCCTGGAGCCGGCAGCGCAGCCGCGGCCTGGCCGTCGCGCTGGCCATCCTGCTAGTCGGGCTGGTCGCCCTGGAAGGGGTGCGCACCGCGCGGGACTACTTCATCGGCTGGGCCAGGGAGACCGACCTCTACTACACCTATCAGGCCGATGTCTGGCTGCTGGGCCAGCGCATCGCCGCCACCCCCGACGGCGTCGGCGTCGTGCCGGTGGACCCCACCATGCCGCCCGATTTCGTCGAACACAGCCTGCAATATGGCTTTCCCGGCACGCCGATCTGGCAGATCCAGGTGCAGGAGAAGGAGATCGCCCGCTGGCTGGCGGAGCGACTGGGCGCGGCGGCCGGGGCCAACGTGGTGACGCCCATCTGGCACGAGGGGCCGGAGGTGGGCGCCGACGCCAAGGGCCTGCTGACCTTCTACCTGGGCCGCGAGGGAAGGTTGACGAGCCAGGAGGCGCTGCGCGGCTTCGACGTCCTGACCTACCGCCTGGAGCAGCCGCCCCAGTTCGAGGCCGCGGGCAACCTGGCCCGGGTGGAGCAGGATTTTTCATCGACCCTGCGGCTGGTCGACGTGCAGTGGGGCGCAGCCTATCCCAACCCTGACCGCAGCGGCCGCACCGCGGCCGCGGGCACGCCGCTCTGGGCCATCCTGAGCTGGCAGTTGCAGCAGCCCGCGCCTGACCTGACCGTGACGCTGGATCTGGTGGACAGCGCCGGCCATCGTCTGGCCAGCGCCGAAACGCCGCTGCTGGACGCGCAGCGCCGGCCGGCGTCGCAGTGGGAAGTGGGGACTGTGGCCCGCTCCTACCATCGGGTGGATACGCCCCCCACCCAGTTGCCCGGCAAGCTCCTCCTGGAGGCCCGCGCCTACGACAGCGCCACGCTGCTGCCGCTGCTGCCCGAGGCCGGCACGCCGCGCCAGAGCGTCCCGCTGGCCAGCGCCCTGGTCACGCCGGCCCTGAGCCCGGCCGCGGCTGGCGCGGCCGCCATCGTCCAGCCGGTGGATGCAGCCCTGGCGCCCGGCGTCGCGCTGCGGGGGCTGGACGCCTGGCCGGCCGAGCTGGCGCCAGGCCAGACGCTGACCCTGCGTCTCTTCTGGCAGATTGAGCAGCCGCTCCTCGCGCCAGAGCCCTTCACCATCTGGCTGGGCAGCGCGGACGTCGCGGCGGCCGGCGCGCTGCCCGTGGACACGCCGGTGGGGCAGGTGGTGCATACCTTCGTCGACCTGAAGCTGCCGCCGGACCTGGCGACAGGGGTCTACGAATTGACGCTGGCGGGCGGGGAGGCGCCGGCCGTGACATTGGGCCAGGTTGCTGTGGCCGGCCGGCCCCATCTGTTCACAGCGCCGCCGCTGGCGCTGCCGCTGGAAGCGCAGTTCGGCGGAGCCGTTGCCCTGCTGGGCGCGGATGCAGCCGGCGGCCTGGCCGGAACGCCGGGGCAGCCGGTGACCTTCTCCCTGGCGTGGCAGGCGCTGGCCACGCCGCAGGCCGACCTGGTGCGCTTCGTCCACCTGCTGGACGCGGCTGGCCAGCTTGTCGCCCAGCAGGACGCCGCGCCCTGCCAGGGCGCGTGTCCCGCGTCCTCCTGGCTGCCCGGTGAAATCCTGCTGGACCCGGTGGAACTGGCGCTGCCGGCCGATCTGCCCGCGGGCAGCTACACCCTGGCCGTGGGCTGGTACGATGCCGCCGCGCCGGCGCAGCGGCTGGCCGCGGTCGATGGGCAGGGGCAGCCGCTGGAGGGTGACATCCTGACCTTGCCGTCGGTGATCATCGTCCAACCGTAGGCCGAAGTCATGGCTTGGAGCGACCAGGTTTTGACCAGCGGCGACTGCCGAAGCCTCACTACGCGTAAGCTCTTACTGCCCCGGCGGCCCCAGGTATTTGACCGCCACCGAATCCACCGCCAGCGCGCCCAGGCCGGTGTGCAGCACGCGAAACTCCACGTCGTTCAACAGCCGGTCGGTCTGGAACTCCAGGCTGAAGGTGTGATACGGCCCACTGCTTCCTGTCGTCCCCGTCATGCTGAGGCCGCCTGGGGCCGAAGCATCCCTGGCGGCAAACTCCTCGGTCGAAATGCCGTGCTGCGCCATCTGCCCACCGGCGGCAAAGGAAAAGACATCAACGATTGCCACCGGCCCCTCGCCGGCCGGCGGCTCGGCCAGCCTGAGCCGGTAATCGACGCGGTAGCGGCCGGGGATGACGGTGGCGTAGGGGCCGGAGACCACCGCGACCGGCTCAGCCAGCGGCTCGGCCAGGGCCGGGCTGAGCCGCGCCTGCCCGCTGGCCGCGGCTGGATCCTCCACTGTCAGCATGGCCGGTGAGCCGAAGAGGTCCACGGCGTCGTAGGTGACGCTGCCCAGCGCGCGCAGCGCCGCCTCGTTGTTGGCCGGGTCCGCGCCCCGTTGCAGCAGCAGCACGCCATCCTCTCCGCCTACCAGTCCGTAATCGCCGCTGGCCAGCAAGGGCAGCAGCCGTTCGATGGCCTCGCCGCGCGGGTCGCGGCTGATCAGCGGGAAGAAATCGCCGTCCAGGGCCGCGTCGAAGAGGATGGTCTCGGCGTCGTTGACCGTCGGGTAGAGATAGATCTGCTCCCGGCTGGCCAGGTGCGGCACGAAGCGGCTGAGGGTGCTGACCGAGGCCTCCGGCGGGATGGCGTCGATCAAGGCGGCAATGGCGCGCTGGCGCTCGGTTGGCCGGGGGATGCCGTGGAACAGCTTGCCGCCCAGCCAGCCAAATTGCCAGTTCATCACCAGGCTGGCGGCCAACAGCGCGGCCGCCAGCGGCAGGGCGGCCGCCCGGCGGCGCCGCTCAACCCTGGCCAGCCCCAACACTGCGAGAAAGAAGAGCGAGGGGATGACGATGGCCGAGTAGTGGGTGTCCAGCAGGTACTGCGGCCGGTAGGATGAGAGCAGCAGCGTGGCGAATCCAGGCAGGGCCACGATCCACGGGCCGGCGCCGGCCAGCAGCGGGATGCCCAGCAGCGGCAGCAGCAACTGCGCCAGAAAGAGCAGCTTGTCAGGGTCCAGAAAAAGATAGCTGAAGGTGTAGACCGGGTTGGTGAACAGGGTCATGGCCACGCCGGCAAAGCCGCCGAAACCATCGACCGCCAGCCCCTCGAAGCGGCCCACGTCCGCGCCGCCCCCCAGCGCGGGCATGATCAGGGCAGTGACCAGCAGGAAATAGGCCGCGGACAGCGCCATGACCAGCGCGCCGCGCCGCGGCTGACGCTGCACCAGCAGGATGTAGAGGCCGATGGCCACGCCGGTCAGCGCCACCTCCTCCTTGGTGAAGAGCGCCAGGGCCAGGAAAAGGCCAAACAGCCGGAAGCGGCCGGTCTCCAGGCAGTAAAAGCTCCAGAGCAGCAGCGGCACGGCCAGGGCGATCTCGTGGAAATCGAAGGTGTTGACGCCGTGCAGGGCCGGGAAGAGCAGATAGGCCGCGGCCAGCGCCACGGCCAGCGTCACGCTGGCCAGCTTGCTGCGGGCCAGCAGATAGACCGGCGCGACCCCCGACGCCAGCAGGAGCGTCTGCACGATCAACAGGGCGCGGGCATCGCGCAAGAGAATCGACAGCGGCGTCAGCAGATAGAAGATGGGAGCGAAATGATCGCCGAACTGGTTGACCGGCTGCGGGCCGTAGAGGGTGACCAGGGGATAGCCGTGGCGGGCGATGCTGGCCAGCGCCTGGCTGTGGATGCCCAGATCGAAGGCGTAGGTGCCAAAGGTGTTGTGCCGCGCCAGCGTCACCGCGCCCATGAATAGGGCGTAGGCGACAGCCATGAGCAGGACGAGGAGGGATGCGTGAAACGTGAAACGTGAAACGTGAGGGGACGCTGTGTGCTCGGGCCGGTCTCCTGACCGTGCCCGCCCTGGCGCGCGCAGTTGCTGGCGCACCACCAGCACAGCCCTGGCCCCACCGGCAGCCAGCGCGCTGACAGCGATCACCAGACAGAACACCAGCGCCGGCTCCCCCGTCTCGATCCCCGGAATCGCCAGCAGCGGCAGGAAGGGCAGCAGCAACAGCGTCCCGCTCAGCCGCGCCGTGGCCGTCAGCCAGAAGGACATCGCCTCAGCGCGCTCCACGGCGGCCGGTCGCGGGCCGAGCTGGGCCAGCAGCGCGCTGGCCGCCAGCCAGAGGATCAGCGCGGCCGCCATGCCAGCCAACAGCCAGGCCGCCAGATCCAGGCGCTGCGCCGCGCTCAACTGATTCTCCGTCAGCCAGGCGGACAGCAGCGGCCGGTGCGTCACCTGCCAGCCGAACAGCCCCGCGGCATAGCCCGCCAGCAACGCGCCGGCCACATAACGCCAGTTGTCGATCTCGAGAAAGTAGCGCCGGTTCATCGAGTGGATTATACCCAACTTTGGCCGGATGCCCCAAGAGATTTTGTCACCATCGAACAACGTGGTACTATCGTCGCATGGCTCAAGACCTCTCTCAACAGCGCCAGGACCGGCGCGTGGCCGTGGGCATCTTCTTCCTGACGTTGGCCGTCTACCTGGTCACCTTCCTGGGGGCGCCCAAGAGTCCTGACGAGCGCGCGCTGTTCAGCGGCATCGACAGCCTGGTCAAACGCGGCGATTTCCGGGTCAACCAGATCTACTGGGACTACAGCAACGTGGCCATGGAGACCACCGACGGCGAGATGGTGCCCAACTACGAGCCGGCGCAGATGATCCTGGGCATCCCCTTTTACCTGTGGGGACGCAGCCTGGGCGCGGCGCTGCAAGGGGTGATGGCCTTCAACGCCGTGGTCACCGCGGCCTCGGTCGCCCTGCTCTACCTCTGTTTCATCGAATTGGGCTATCGCCGCCGCACCGCGACGCTGGGCGCGCTGGTCTACGCCTTTGCCACCCTGGCCTGGCCCTACAGTCGCGTCTTCTTCCGCGAGCCGCTGACCGTGCTGGCCTACCTGATCGCGGTCTATGCCCTGCTGCGCTATCGATCCCCAGCGCCGCGCCGCCTGCTCTGGCCGGCGCTGGCCGGCGCAGCCGCTGGCCTGGCCTTCGTCACCAAGCAGATCAGCGTGGCCGCGTTCCCTGCGCTGCTGCTGCTGGCCCTGGCCTATGAATGGCGGCGGCCGGCTGATGCCGGAGCGACCCGCAGCCTGCGGCAGACGCGGCTGCGCGCCCTGCTGGCGGCCGCCCTGCCCCTGGCCGCCATTGTCCTGCTGGGCCAGCTCTACCAGTGGACGACGCTGGGCGGGGTCGAGACCTTTGCCCGCAACATCGTCGACTACACCACCAACCCGCAGCTTTCCAGCTCCTTGCCGGAGCGCATGCTGCGCGGCGGGCTGGGCTTGACCATCAGCCCCTTCCGCGGCATCTTCTGGTACTCCCCCGTGCTGCTGCTGGGGCTGATCGGCGCCCTGCCCTTCACCCGCCGCCACCGCTGGGAGGGGATCGCCTTCCTGCTGCTGATCGCGGCACACATCCTGGGCTACAGCCGCTATCTCTACTGGTCCGGCGGCGTGGCCTGGGGCGCCCGCTACATGCTGCCCATCATCCCCTTCCTGCTCCTGCTGGCCGCGCCCGTCTTCGCCTGGCTGATCGACACCCCACGCCCTTTGCCATCCGGCGGCGCGGCGTCACGTTTCACGTTTCACGTTTCACGTCTTCCCGCCTGGCTGCTCATCGCCTGGAGCAGCTTCGTCGCCCTCCTCGGCATCCTCTTCGACTGGCGGGCCTACGAGCTGCCCTTTTTGCTGGAGCAGGCCAAGGTCTGGGGCGGCATCGGCGAGGCCATCGACGCGACCTACATGAACATCGCCCTGTCGCCAGTGGCCGGGCACATCCGCCTGCTGCTGCACGGCGGCGCGCCGCTGGACTTTGCCTGGATGCAACAGCGGGCCATGGGCCAATCGGCCTTGGTGCCGCAGGGGCTGCTGCTTTCGCTGGGGCTGGTGGGCCTGGCGCTGGCAGCCCTGGTCTGGATCTGGCGCCGGCCGCAGCGGGCCGGCCTGGCCGCGCTGCTGATGGCCGCGGCCAGCATCGTCACCGCCTCGCTGCTGCTGCTGATCTACCGCCAAGGGGATGCGCGCTTTGATGCCTATGACGTGGACCGCTTCCTCAAGCCAATCATGGCCCGGCTGGAGGAGGTTTCCTGCCAGGGTAGGGGCGGGGTCACCCCGCCCGAGCGTAGGGGCGGGGTCACCCCGCCCGAGCGTAGGGGCGGGGTCACCCCGCCCCTACCCTGGCAGGACTGCGACCAGGTGGCGTTGCTGCCCGACCCTGCCCTGACCGACTATTTCCTCAACTATCTGCGGGCGCCGCTGGTCTGGTACGGCCTGGACTATGCCCCGGTCAACGAGCGATTGATGGAGCGGCTGGCCGGGCGCTATGGCCGCATCTGGCTGGTGCGCGACCGCAGCGCCGCGGCCGACGACGCCGAGGGCCGCCGCGCGGTGGAGCGCTGGCTGGTGGAGCACGCCTTCAAGCTGGAGGAGGAGCAGATCGACGACTGGGCGCGGCTGGTGCAGTTCTCGGCCGCGGGGCTGCCGGCCGAAAACGTCGCGCCGGAGCAGAGCCTGGGCGACATGATCCTGGCCCGCGCCGCGCTGAGCATCGAACAGCAGCCCGCGGCCGGCCGCCAGCCGGCTGCTGAGCCGCTGGATGACGGCCAGGTGCAGGCGCGGCCCGGCGATGTCGTGCAGCTCAGCCTGCACTGGCGCGCGCAACAGCCGCCCGCGGGCAACTACACCGTCTTCGTGCAACTGCTGGACGCCAACGGCCAGGTGGTGGCCCAGAAGGACCGCTGGCCCGGCGATGGCCTCTTCCCCACAGCCGCGCTGTCGGCCGGCCAGGTGGTGATCGACAACCTGGCGCTGGCGCTGCCCGACGAGCTGCCGCCCGGCGCCTACCGTCTGATCGCCGGCCTCTACCAGGGCGACGTGGAGGGCTACCCGCGCCTCAGCGGCCCCGGCGGCGACTTCGTCGAGCTGCCCGTGATCCAGGTGCGGCCATGAACAGTGAACAGTTGCC
>JACSRL010000812.1 GCA_014879765.1 Anaerolinea sp.
GAAGAGGCCCGGCTCTTTTATTGACAAAGCACGCCAATCTGGCTATGCTGTGGCGCCATGAATGAAGAGAGCTTGCACGCACTGCTGGAACGGGTCGCGGCCGGACAGGAGAGCATCGATTCGGCCCTGGCCGCGCTGCGTTCGCTGCCTTTCGAGGATGTCGGCTTCGCCAAGCTGGACCATCATCGCACCCTGCGCTGGGGCTTCCCGGAGGTGATCTACTGTCCCGGCAAGACCGCGGCCCAGGTGGCTGCCATCGTCCAGCGCCTGGCGCAGCACGGCCCGCGCGTCCTGGGCACCCGGGCCAGCCCGGAGCAATTCGCGGCAGCCCAGGCGCTAACGCCTGAGCTGCAATATCACCCGACGGCCCGGGCGCTCTGGCTGGAACGGGAGCCACAGCGCCCGCTCAAGCCGGGGGTGATGATCGTGGCGGCCGGCACCAGCGATCTGCCGGTGGCTGAAGAAGCCGCGCTGACCTTGCGGCTGATGGGCCACGAACCCCGCCTGGTGGTCGACGTGGGGGTGGCAGGGCTGCACCGGCTGCTGCCGCACGTGCCCGCGCTGCAAGCGGCCCATGCCGTGATCGCAGTCGCGGGGATGGAGGGCGCGCTGGCCAGCGTGGTGGGCGGTCTGGTCGCCTGTCCGGTGATCGCAACGCCCACATCCGTCGGCTACGGCGCCAGCTTCGGCGGCCTGGCCGCGCTGTTGGCCATGCTCAACAGTTGCGCCACCGGCGTGGCCGTGGTAAACATCGACAATGGCTTTGGCGCGGGCTACATGGCCGCGCTGATCAACGAGCTGGCATATCGTAACACGTAACTCGTAACTCGTAACCGGAGAGCTTTGGCGTGATGTGGGATGTGTGGCGTGAGGCGTGACCGGAGAGTTTTTCTGAGATGCGGAATGTGTGGCGTGTGGCGTGTGGCGTGAAACGTGATGCGTGACCGGAGAGTTTTTCTGAGATGCGAAATGTGTGGCGTGAAACGTGATGCGTGACCGGAGAGTTTTCCCATGATCGGAGACTCGTTCCGGGTTACGGGTTCCGGGTTACGGGTTCCGGGTTACGAGTTCCGGGTTACGAGTTACGGGTTACGGGTTATGGGTTGCAGACCACGCCTCACGTTTCACGTTTCACGTTTCACGTTTCACGCTTCACGTTTCACGTTTCACGCTTCACGTTTCACGCCCCCCTGGAAAGAACGACATGAACGACGAACTGGTTGACAAGTTAGAGCAGTTGCGAGCGGTGTTGCGCTCGCTGGATTCGGTGTTGGTGGCCTATTCCGGCGGCGTGGACAGCGCGCTGGTGATGATGATCGCACATCAGGAGCTGGGCCCGCGGGCGCTGGCCTGCATCGGCGTCTCACCCAGCTATCCCACGCGCGAGATGCGCGCGGCCATCCAGGTGGCAGAAACGCTGGGCATCCCCTATCGCCTGATCGACACCCAGGAGCACCTGGATCCCAGCTACACGGCCAATCTGGCGGACCGCTGCTATTTCTGCAAGAATGAGCTGCACGACCAGTTGCGCGCCCTCGCCCAGGCCGAGGGCTGGGCGTCGGTGGTGGATGGCAACAATGCCAGCGATGTGGGCGACTACCGGCCGGGCATGATCGCGGCGCGCGAGCATGGCGTGCGCTCCCCCCTGCTGGAGGCCAACATCAGCAAGGCTGAGGTGCGGGAGCTGGCCCAGGCGTTGGGTCTGCCGGTGTGGGACAAGCCGGCCATGGCCTGTCTCTCCTCGCGCGTGCCGCACGGCGTCGCCATCACCCCTGAGCTGTTGCGCCAGATCGAAAGCGCGGAGGATACCCTGGTCGCGTTGGGCTATCGCCAGTTCCGCGTGCGCCATCATGGCGACATCGCGCGCATCGAGCTGCCGGCTGACGATCTGCTCGGCGCGCTGGCCCAGCGCGAGGCCATCGTCGCCGGCGTCAAAGCCGCCGGCTACCGTTTCGTCGCCCTGGATCTGGCCGGCTTCCACTCCGGCTCCCTCAACGGCGCCAACGGACACGTGGCGGTCATCGAACTGATGAAGGATGAAGGATGAAGGATGAAGGATGAAGGATGAAGGATGAAGGATGAA
>JACSRL010000815.1 GCA_014879765.1 Anaerolinea sp.
TCGATACGGCTGCCTACTCGACCAGCGAAGGCGAAGGCAGTAGGTCTCGATACGGCTGCCTACTCGACCCGCGAATGCGAAGGCGGCAGGCCCCGAGGATGTGGCCTGCCTGACCAACGAGTAAAGGAGTAGCAAAATGGCAGAATGCCTGGTCGTATACACCAGCAAGTACGGATCCACCCGAGAGGTTGCCCAGGCCGTGGCTGACGGCCTGCAGGCCAAGATCGCCAACGCCGACGACAATCCCGACGTGCGATCGTATGACTTGGTGGTTCTTGGCTCGCCCATCTACGGCGGTGACTATCTGGAGCCGATCAAGGACTTCTTGCGTGGCAACAAGCCGTTCCTGGCTGAGCGCAAAATCGCCGCCTTCATCACCGCCGCGGCGCATTGGGAGCGCGACCCCGGCCTGACCGGCGAGGAAGATGAGCTGCTGTTTACCCAGCAGGAGTACGCCGATGGCTTGGCGCATCTGACCGGCGGCGAGGTCATCGACAGCCGCGGCTTCGGCGGCCGCTTGATCCCGGCGCAGTTGGACGACGCCGACCGCGGCATGTTGGAGTGGTTCTATCGCTTCCTGATGCGCAAGCCGCTGCAAGGCTTCGATCTGATCGACCTGCCGTCGGCCCAGCGCTGGGGCGAAGAGCTGCGCGCGGCCGTGGACAACTGAGCACGCCGCAACCTTCGGCTCTGCAGGACGCCAGGCATGACAACCCATGCCTGGCGTTTTCTTTGTGCCGCGTCAGTCAACTTGAACAAATCCGGGGTTATCGGGTACACTGCACACACTATGACTGAACAACTCGCATCATCGCTCCTGAGCGCCGACATCCAGCCGTCCGACCCGGCCCTCCTCCTGCCAGATCTGACGCTGGATCAACTGCCCCCCGACCATCGCTCCGGCTTCGTGGCCGTGGTTGGCCGGCCCAACGTGGGCAAGTCGACGCTGATCAACGGCTGGCTGGGGCAGAAGATCGCCGCGGTCAGCCCCAAGCCGCAGACCACCCGCCAGCGTCTGATGGGCATCCTGACGCGCGCCGACGCCCAGGTGATCTTCTTCGACACCCCCGGCCTGCACCGCCCCCAGCACCAACTGGGCCAGTTCATGGTCGACCAGGCGCAGCAGACCCTGCCCGATGCCGACGTCATCTGCCTGGTGGTGGACGGCAGCGCGCCGCCCAGCCCCGCTGACCGGATCGTGGCCGAAGAGATCGCGACCCGCGCGCCCGACGCGCCGCTGGTGCTGGCCATCAACAAGGTCGATCTGCTGCCCGCCGGCCAGGTGGCCGAGCGGGTCGCGGCCTACCGCCGCCTGGCGTCCACCGCGGCCGACTGGGTGGTTCTCTCCGCGCTGGAGGAGAGCGGCCGGGACGACCTGCTGGAGCGCATGGTCAATCTCCTGCCTTTCGGGCCGCGCTATTACCCCGAAGACCAGGTCACCGACCTGCAAGAGCGTTTCATCGCCGCCGAGTTGATCCGCGAGCAGGTGTTGCTGCACACCCAGCAGGAGGTGCCGCACAGCGTCGCCGTCCTGGTCGATGAGTTCAAGGAGCGGCCCGACGGCCTGGTCTACATCAGCGCCACCATCTACGTCGAGCGCGACTCGCAGAAAAAGATCATCCTCGGCAAGGGGGGCCAGCAGATCAAGCAGATCGGCCAGGGCGCGCGCGGCCAGATCGAGGAGCTGGTCGACGGCAAGGTCTACCTGGAGCTGTGGGTCAAGGTCTGGGAACAGTGGCGCAAAAATGAGCGCTGGCTGCGCGAGCTGGGCTATGCCCTGCCCCGGCCGCGCCGCGCGTGAAGATTACAGCTCAGGGCCAGGGCATCGGAAGCCGGGTTTTTGTCTCGCACGTTGGTTGAGTGACACCCCAGACTTCACGCCCCAGACTCCGGCCGGCTTTGCCGTCCGGTTGAAGCAATGCCAGGTTCCTGACGGCAAAGGGCTTCGCGCGCAGGACTCGGCCGGTGCGGCGCCGTCCGAAGTCTAGTCGGTTCATATGTTTTGGGTGTGTTTGAATCTGGTTGAACGGCAGAGCAGGCCAGCGTAGGTCGAGTAGGGCCAGGCGGCGTCT
>JACSRL010000447.1 GCA_014879765.1 Anaerolinea sp.
GCCAACTGCGCCACCCCTGCTTCCAGCTCATGCCGGGCCAGGGTTCTGGCGCATTCCTCGAGCGCGCTGCTGAGCTCGTTCTCCCTGTCCCCTTTGTCCAGCCGTTTGCGCAGCGCCAGCAGGGCCTGGGCCAGGGCGGTACCCGGTTCCTGGTCGCATTGGCGCAGCAACGTCACGAAGTTGTTCTCATCCCCCGCCAGCCGGGCCACGTCCAGCGCCATCTCCCGGCGGGAGCTGCGGCTGGGGCTGGTGGCCAGCAACGCCAGCAGTCGCTCGACGGCCTCGGTAACCTGCATGCGGCCGAGCATGGACGCGTAGGCCAGCAGCATGCCCACGTCGTTTTCCTCGGCGATGCCCGCCAGCGCCAGCGAGGCGCTCTCCTGATCTCCCAACACCCCCAGCGAGCGCAGGCTGTGGGCCCGCACCGAGCGGTATTTGGAGCCGGCCGCGGCCTGGCGCAGCGGCTCCTGGGCGCGCACATCGCCCATGCGCCCCAACGCCCAGGCCGCCACGGTGCTCAGCGCGGGCTCCGGGCCGTTCAACACTTCAGCCAGCGCGTCGATCAGCCGCTGGTCCGGCCCGTGGCGCGCCACGGCAATCACCGCCTCGAAGCGCACGTTGAAGCGCGGGTCATCCAGCGCGTCCAGCAGCTCTTCCACCGTCAGCGGGCTTTTGGAGGCGCCCAGACGCTCGGTGACCCGGACGGCCGAGGCTTCGTCCTTGGCCAGATGGAAGCGCACCATGGCCTCCAGCGCCAGGAAGGGGTTGCCGCGCAGAAAGATGCCGGCGAAGCCCCCCATGCCGATAGTGGTGTCATCGCGGATGCGCCGCAGGACGAAGATGGCCGCGATGGGCAGCACCATGCCCAGGACGAACAGAGGGGTGTAGGGATCGATGGGGATGCCGGCCACGGTGGTGGAGAGATCGCCGGCCGCGCTCAGCAGCCAGCCGCCGAAGAGCTGGCTCAGGCCGCTGGTCAGCCCCAGCCAGGCCCAGTAGACCGCCATGTAGTCGTCGCGCTTGGCCGCGGGCACGATGCTGACGTAGAGCAGCCGGGTGGCGCCCACCTGCCAGCCCACGTCGGCGAAGCCCTGGAAGACCGCGATGGCCATGGCCGCGGGCAGGGCGGCGCCTGACAGACCGGGCAGCAGCATCCAGAAGAGGGGCAGCAGCGCGCGGAAAGCCAGGCCATAGAGGGTCACCGGCCGGCCGCCGTAGCGGTCGGAGGCCCAGCCCCAGAAATAGCTGGAGACCAGCGCGCCGACCATGGCGCCGGTCTGCAAGAGCACCACCTGTGAGACGGGCAGGCCCACCTGGTCCTGCATGAACAGCGGCAGAAAGGCGCCCAGCGGCACGGTGGCCAGGGTGAAGAGTCCCACGCCGACAAGATAGCGCATCATGTGGCTATCGCGCAGCGCGTCTTTGATGTTGCGCTGCGGCGCGGGCTGGCTCTTGTCTGGCTTGCGCGGCGCGCCGCCAGGGATACGGACGGCCAGCGCCACCGAGATGAAGCCGAAGATCACGCCGACCGCGATCAACACCATGTAACCGGTGATGCCGACGGTGCGCGCCAGCACCAGGCTGGCCAGGGTGACGGCGGCGAAGCCAGCGATGGTGGAGTAGAAGTTGTTGCTGGCGGTGTACTTGCCCCGCACTGAGTTGGGGACGTATTCCTGGATCCAGGGGAAGCCGGCCGAGACGCCCACCGTGCGCACCAGCGCGTAGACCAGAACCACGGCCGTCATAAAGCCCATGGCGGCATCGGGGCCGAAGCTCGTCACCACCAGGGGAGTCAACAGCAGGAAGGCTGTGATGAAGGTGCGCAGGCCGAAGAAGGCCAGCCAGGTGCGTTTGTAGCCCATGCGGGCAATGGCCGGCGCCAGCGCCAAGGCCAGGATACCGGTGAAGGGCAGCAGCGACAGCAAAAAGCCGATCTGCGTGCTGTCCAGCCCCAAGCTGCTGAGAAAGAGCACGAAGATCGAGCCGAAGAAGGTCAGTTGCAGATAGACAGCCTGCGCGGCGTTGGACGCGATGCTCCAGGGCAAAGCGCGCAAAGCGC
>JACSRL010000215.1 GCA_014879765.1 Anaerolinea sp.
TTGAACTCAGCGGGCTTTTCGATAAATGGCACGTGGCCGGCGTCCTGGATGACGACCTCCTGGTAGCGGCCGCCGGCCGCGGCGTATCGCTCCAACACGGCCCGCGTCTGGCCCAGCATCGGCTGCGGCGGGTAGATCTCAGCGCCCGGCCAGCCTGGGACGAGGCCCAACGCGCCCAGCGTGGCCATATCGGCGGCCGCGTTGTCGGACACGCTCAGGTCGTGGCTGCCGCGCACCCACAGTACCGGCGGCTTGGGCTGGGCAGCGATCAGCCGCCGCGTCGCCTCGCTGACGTATTTGGGCGACAACGCGTTGGTCGCGCCCCAGACCCCCGGCGCGACGAAGGGCCAGTTGGGCGAAAGGACCTTGTCGCCGGGGAACGCCTGGCCGTCGATGTGGATCGACAGCGACGCTGAGAGCAGATCCTCCTCGCGCGCCGGCACGAAGGGCGGCTTGAATACCAACCGGCGCAGCCCGCTGCGGTAGCCGAACGGGTTCTCCAGGCTGCGGTCGCCGGCCCTGACTGCCTCGACAACCGGCGCGCCGATCAGGCCGCCGCCCGAACCGGCGTAGTCATCGTGGCAAGGTGTACCCAGCTCGTCCTTCGTTCCGCCGTAGCCAAAGGGCGAACCAGGATCGACCACCGTGACCGTCAGAAAACGCTCCGGCGCATCGGCCAACAGCCGCCAGACCACCACGCCGCCCAGCGAGTTGCCCACCAGGTGCGCGCGTTCGATGCTCAGCGCGTCCAGCAGCGCCACCGCGTCGTCGGCCCAGTCGCCCGCGCCGCGCGTGGCATCGACTTTCTTGGCCACGTCGGCGTCGCCGAAGCCGCGCTGGTCCGGCGCGATGCCACGAAAGCCGGCCGGCAGAGCCAGCATGGTCTCCTCCCACCAGGTGGCGGAGGACGCGTTGCCGTGCAGAAAAAGCACCGGAGCGCCGTCGTCCGGCCCGCTGAACAGCACGCGCGTCGTGAGGCGGTCGGTTGTAATCGTCTTGGACGTGACGCCCGGCAGGGTTGGGATGGTCATGGGTATCTCGTGGGGGGAAAGTTGCCATCTTTTCCGAAAAGATGGCAACTTTGCGCTCGTCTACGGCATCCGCAGCGCCGCGCCGGCGTAGTTATAGCCGACGCCGGAGCCGACCAGGGCCACCAGATCGCCTGACCTGGCCTTGCCCTGCTCCAGCGCGTCGTCCAGGGCCATGCCGATGCAGGCCGATCCGGTGTAGCCCCACTCCTCCATCACCCAGTGGGTTTTGGCCAGCGGCAGGCCCAGATCTTCCATCACCAGCTTGATGGAGGGCAGGCGCACCTGGGTGAAGATGATCAGGTCGATCTCCTGGAGGCCAAAGCCGCCCCGCTCGGCCAGCAGGCGGGCGATCTGGGGCCAGTTGATGTGGTTGACGTCGGGCGGGTAGCGCTGGAGCAGGCGGACGTTGGTGCGACCGGCCTGCACCGACTCCACCGTGGCCGGCTCGTAGGTGCCGCCGCTGTAGAGGCCCCAGTGTTGGTGGTACGCGCCATCGGCAATGTAGGCCGACGAGAGAAAGCCCGGCTTGTCGTCGGCCGCCAGCACGGCCGCGCCCGCGCCGTCGCTGTAGAAGAAGGAGGTCACATCGGCCGGGTCGGCCAGCTTGCTCATCATGTAGACGCCGATCACCAGCACGTATTTCATCCAGGGGTTGGTGGCCAGCAGCCCGGAGGCAGTGGCCACGCCGGTGGGAAAGGACGCGCAGGCGCAGCCGATGTCGTAGGCGCCGGCATTGACCGCACCCAGCTTGTGCTGCACCACGGTGGAGGTGGCCGGGGTGAGGTAGTCGGGCGTGTCGGTGCCCAGCAGGATCATGTCCACCTGATCCGCACTGATGCCGGCCTTGTCCAGCGCAGCCTGTCCGGCCCGCACGGCCAGGTCCGACGCGGCCCACTCGCGCGGGGCCAGCCGCCGGGCGCGGATGCCGGAGCTCTCCTGGAAGGCGTCCACTACCTTGGCCAGGTCGGGGTTGACCCGGCTGACCTGCTCCTTGAGCATCTCGTTGGTGTGTACGGTCTCCGGGACATAGCGTCCCGTGCCGATGATGGTTCCGTAACGTGTCATGGATGTCCTCTTGTCTGGTCGAAGCTCAGTGAATGGAATTCACCGGCTGACAGCACGAAGGCCCCTCAGGGCCTGGGAACCAGATTTCCAGCGGCTGAGGCCACTTGGTGCTTTCAGCCAGGATTTTCAGTGAATGGAATTCACTGGCTGATAATACGAAGGCCCCTCAGGGCCTGGGAACCAGATTTCCCAGCGGCTGAGGCCGCTTCGTGCTTTCAGCCAGGGGATTTCCAATCCCTGGCTCGCAATTCCGCCTTCAACACCTTGCCGTAGGGCGACACCGGCAGCGCGTCGATGAAGGCCACCTGCTTGGGGACCTTGTAGCGGGCCAGCCGGCCGGCGCAGAACTGGCGCAGCTCATCCTCGCCGGCGGTCTGGCCAGCCTTGAGCACCACCGCCATCAGCCCCACCTCGCCCCATTTGGGGTCAGGCAGGCCGATCAGCGCGGCGTCCTGCACGGCCGGGTGATCGCGGAAGACCTTTTCGACCTCAGCGGCATAGATGTTCTCGCCGCCGCTGATGATCATATCCTTGAAGCGGCCGGCGATGGTGTAGAAGCCTTCGTCGTCCACGCGCGCCATGTCGCCGGTATGGAACCAGCCGTCGCGCAGCGCCTGGGCCGTGGCCGCAGGGTTCTGCCAGTAGCCGCTGCAGACGTGCGGCCCCTGGATCAGCAGCTCGCCCGTCTCGCCCACCGGCACATCCAACCCGGTCGCCGGGTCGATCAGCCGCATCTGGCTGTGGATGACCGGCTTGCCCACCGAGCCGGTCTTGCGCAGGGACTCGGCGTCGGTCATGCTGAAGCAGTTGGGGCCAACCTCGGTCAGGCCGTAGCCCTGGCGAAAGACCACCGGCTGCCGCGCCCGCCAGGCCTCCACCAGCGGCACGGGCAGCGGCGCGCCGCCGCTGATGAAGAAATGCACCGCGCTGAAGTCAGCCGCGGCAAAGCCGGGCGCGTCCAGCCACAGTTGGAACAGGGTCGGCACGCCCAGAATCACCGTGCAGCGTTCCTGCTGGATCACGCGCAGCGACTGTTCCGCGTCGAAGCTCTTGGCCAGGATGATGCGCCCGCCGGCGTAGAGCAGCGGCGTCAAAAAGGCGAAGAGCCCGCCGGCGTGGAAGAGCGGCGTCAGCACCGGCGTCACATCCCGCTCGGACAGGCCCCAGCTCACCACCGTGTTGATGCAGTTCCAGAGGATCTGGCGGTGGGGCAGGACGGCGCCCTTGGGCTTGCCGGTGGTGCCGGAGGTGTAGAGGATGCAGTAGGGCGACTGGCCGTCCAGCGCCGGCCGAGCCGGCTCGGCTGGCGAGGCCGCGGCCAGCCCATCCTCATAGCCCAGCCCACCGGCGATGTCAGCGCCGTCCAGGCTGACCAGGTGCTCGACCTCCACTGAGCGCCGCATCTCAGCCCAGACGCCGGCGAACTCCGCGCCGACCAGCATCACCTTGGGCGTGCAGTCGCCGACGATGTAGCTCAACTCATCGGCCGTCAGCCGCCAGTTCAGCGGCGTGAAGATCGCGCCGATCTTGGCCAGGCCGTAGAACAGATCCAGGTAGGCGACGCTGTTGTGGGCCAGGATCGACACACGGTCGCCGGCCTGCACGCCCAGGCTGGCCATGAAATTGGCCACGCGGCAGGCGCGGCCGTTCAGATCGGCGTAGCTGAAGCGTCGGCCGGTTTCCAGTTCCAGCAGCGCCTCGCGTTGAGGCGTCAGGCGGGAACGGTGGGTGAGAAGATCGGCGGCGTGCATGGAGATTCCGGAGAATGGTCAATGTCCAATGGTCAATGTTCAATGGTCAATGGTCAATGTTCAATGTCCAATGGTCAATGTTCAATGTCCAATGGTCAATGTTCAATGTCCAATGGTCAATTGCCAATGAAGAGACAAGTCTCTGGGTGGGCAGCGTGACTCTTATGAAGAGACCGAATACGCGGTGAGACGTTTATTGGGCATTGCGGCGAGCGGTTTGAATGCTGCTGTTGACGATCCTGCTGAGCTCGATGCATTCAGCGAGGATGGGCTGGACACGCGCATCGGGTGACATCTTGCTGCGCAGCACAATCTTGAGCCAGACAGACGACTCGTTGAGTTCCTTCAAGCAGATGCCCAACTTGTGGATGAAGTCCCGGCTGCTCTCAGCACCGCGTGCTTCTGAGTAGTGTGCCGCCGGCGCCGTGCCGCTGCGTACTAGTTGTCCGGCAACATGACGACCAGCCACGGTTGTGGGTAACCCAGCACACAGGTTGATGATCATCACCGCAAAGTCGATCAAACGATCCTCGATATCATCACCTTTCGCCATAACAGCCTCCTCTCATTTCCGGCTATTGACAATTGACAATTGACCATTGACCATTGGCCATTGACCATTGACCATTGACCATTGGCCATTGACCATTGACCATTGACCATTGACCATTGGCCATTGACCATTGACCATTGACCATTGACCATTGACCATTGCTCAGGTTCCAACCACAATCCCGCCATCCACCCGCAGCACCTCGCCGCTGATGTAGCTGGCTTCGTCTGACGCCAGGAAGAGGTAGGCGTTGGCGATGTCGCGCGGCTCGCCCATGCGGCGCAGCGGGACGCGCGCGGCCATGTCGGCCAGCACCTTCTCCGGCATCTGCAGCACCATCTCGGTGCGGATGAAGCCGGGGGCGATGGCGTTGACGCGGATGCCGTTGCGGCCCAGCTCGCGCGCCCACACCTTGGTCATGCCGATGACGCCCGACTTGGTGGCCACGTAGTTGGTCTGGCCGAAGTTGCCGTCCAGACCGACCACGCTGCTGGCGTTGAGGATCACGCCGCTGCCCTGCTTGATCATCACCGGCGCGACGGCCTGGGTGCAGTTGAAGACGCCCTTCAGGTTGACGCCGATCACCAGGTCCCAGTCGGCCTCGGGCATCTGCTTGACCAGCTCGCCATCCTTGACCACCACCAGCCGGCCATCGCGCAGCACGCCAGCGTTGTTGACCAGCACGTCGATGCGGCCAAAGCGGGCCACCACGTCGTCGATCCAGCGCTGTACATCCTGCCGGTCGGCCACGTTGACCTTGTAGAAGGCCGCCAGTCCCAGCTCATCCACCACGGCCTGGCCGGCCTCTTCCTTCACGTCGCAAATCACAACGACCGCGCCAGCTTCCTGAAAGCGCTGCGCCGTCGCCTTGCCAATGCCGGCCGCGCCGCCGGTGATCAGAGTGACTTTGTTTTCCAAACGCATGGTAGGTTCCTTTCCTCTTGCATGAGCACAGGCGATGCGATATAATGCCTGATGGTATTCTGGTCCATACGCTGCATCCCGTCGCGACGCCGAGGACGAATCATGTTTATTCGCCGCTTGCTCTGGGACGACTACCGTGTTGAGCATATTGCCCGACACGATGTCGATCCTGACGAAGTGTGGGAGGTTTGTGAAGATCCTCTCCACATCGCCCATCGCGAAGGACGGGATCGCTATCGTCTGTATGGACAGACGGTGGATGGTCGTTACTTGTTTATCGTCCTTGAAAGAGTGGAAGCCTCGCTGTTTCGACCGATCACTGCCCGTGACATGACGGATGCGGAAAAACGCAACTTCCGGAGATTGCGAAAATGAAACGACTTGAGATACCTGAGTTTGCCTCCTACGACGAAGAAGCTGCCTTTTGGGACAATCTCGATACCAGCGACTTCATGCAGGACGACGGCAAGTGGTTCCGTTTCGAGACACCGACCAAGCGAGCGGTGCGCATTGCGGTCCTGCCAGATATCGCCGAGGCATTGGCCCAGCGCGCCCGTGCCCAAGGTGTGTCGGTCGAAACGTTGGCCAATGTCCTTCTTGCTGAAAGCGTGAGCAGGCCAGCAGTCGCCGGTTGATCTGCCAGAACTTCTGCTAAGAAGCCGGGGCATGTGGCGCCCTCACGGACCTCAGTCCGTGGCTGGAACCACACAGTGCCGCGTGAGCGGCCCCCGGCTTTTTTCTATGCATCGACCGCTCCCCACTGCACCACACCAGCCGCCCAGACATAGCCGATGCCGGCCGCGACAATGGCCATCAGATCGCCATCCTTCAGCCGGCCGGCAGCCAGGCCCTCGCGGATGCTGAACATGGCGTCTTGCTCGCCGGTGTGGCCGATGGCGCCCAGGTAAACGGACTGTTCTTCACTCAGGCCCAGGTGCTCCAACATCTCGCGGTGGCCGCTGGGCTTGATCAGGATCATGTTCAGGTAGTCGATGTCGGCGCGGGTGAAGGGACTGCCGTCGGGCTTGCGGCCGCTCTTGCGCAGCGCCTCGTCCACGCAGCGCAGCCAGTTGTCCATGCTGACCGCGTTGAGCCGGTTCTTCATCGCTTCCGGCTCCACCAGGTCGAAGTAGAACTGCTCCGGCGGCAGGCTGTTGCCGGCCATGGCCTGCGGCGTGGCGAACTGCGCGCTGCCGCTGGCGGGGATGATCACATGCTTGCTCATGCTGCCATCGACGATAATGTGCGAGCCGAGCACGTGGTTGCGGGGCCAGCCCTTGCGCAGCAGCATGGCGCCGGCGCCGGTCGCGATGTTCCACATGAAGGAGGTGCGGGGGTTGCGAAAATCGATGAAGTCGGAGACCCGGTAGCCGCCGGCGATCAGCACAGTGTTGATCTCCGGATCGGCCAGCATCATGTCCCGGGCCATCTTCATGGCGCCCACGGTGGTGGCGCAGCGCATGTGCAGGTCCACGGCCCAGGCGTTGGTCGCGCCGATCTCGTGCGCCAGGTGGATGCCGGTGGTCCACAGCAGATACTCGCGCCACTCCTCGGTGGTACACAGCACCACGTCGATCTCGCTGGCCGGGATGTCAGTCTGGCTCAGGCAGTCCAGCGCGGCCTTGATGGCCATCTCGTTGGGCTGGTCGTCCGGCCCGGCCACATGCTTGCCGCTGATGCCCATCTTGTCGCGGATCACCCACTCTGGCAGGCCACTGGCCGCGGCGATCTCGGCCGCGCTCAGGTAGCCGGCCGGCGAATAAGTGCCCACACTGACGATGCCCACGGGCGGCTGCTCGGTCATACGCTACGCCTCACCATTTCCAGCGTGCTGCTCTTGCCGGCGCACGTCCAGTATTTCTTCTCCGTCCGCCACGCCGCTTCCATTCACATCCACGAAGCGTCCGATGAAGCGCAGCGCCTCGTCGATGCGCATGAAACGCGCCTCTTCATCGCTCTGCACATGGCGCACCACGCCGCGCCAGGGCGCGTCGGTCCCGGTCTCCTGGGTGAAGCGTAGGATAAAGGAGCTGATCACAGTTTCAGACATAGAACACCTACGGCAACGCAGCTTCTGGATAGAGCAAGATCGTGGTACAATGGCGCAGTTCAACGGCGCGGGACGCGGGTCTTGAACAAACCACGCCCAGCATACCACACGCCAGTTACCGTGGAGTTACAGGCTGGCGCAGCTTGTCATGCTGAACAGTCGGTCAGGAGACCGGCCCGAGCGGCCAGGTCGGCGGGCACGGTCAGGAGACCGGCCCGAGCAGCAGGTTGGCGGGCACGGTCAGGAGACCGGCCCGAGCAGCAACTTGGCGGGCACGGTTGGAGACCGGCCCGAGCGGCCAGGTCGGCGGGCTCGGTCGGAGACCGGCCCGAGCAGCTATTGTGGCCCGAGCGGCTATTGTCAAATCATCTCATCACGCATCACTCGTCACTCGTCACTCGTCACGCATCACGCATCACTCGTCACTCGTCACGCATCACGCATCACGCCCCCATGCTCATCCTCCGCACCAAGCTCACCCCACCCCATCTGCCGCCGCGCACCCTGGCGCGGCCGCGGCTGCAAGCCCGGTTGGCCCAGGCGCTGGACCATCGGCTGACCGTCGTCCACGCCGAGGCCGGCTATGGCAAGAGCACCGCGCTGGCCCTGCTGGCCGCGGCCCACGCGCCCACGGCCTGGCTGCACCTGGATGCAGACGACGCCGAGCCGCTGCGCTTCATGCACCACCTCCTGCACAGCCTGCACAGCGCCCTGCCCGGCCTCTCCGACGCGCCCGACGTGACTCTCGAGGCATGGAGCGGCGCCAGCGGCGAGGCCCGCTGGGCCGCCACGGTGGACGCGCTGGTCAACGAGCTGGATCTGCGCCTGGATGGGCCGCTGCTGCTGGTGCTGGACGATTCGCACCACCTCGCGCGCGCGCCGCAGAACCTGGCCGCGCTCAACCGCCTGCTGGAGCGCGGCCCGCATCACCTGCACACCGTGCTGGCCACCCGCCTGCCCGTCCCACTGGCTTCACTGCCGGCCTGGCGGCTGCGCGGCGAGGCGCTGGAGATCGACCGCGCCGACCTGGCCTTCACCCCCGACGAGGTGGCCGCGCTCTTCGAGCAGCACTACGGCGTCGTCCTGACCGCGCCACAATCGGCGCGGCTGGCCGAGCAGACCGAGGGCTGGGCCATTGCCCTGCCGTTGGTCTGGCAGAGCAGCGGCGAGCGCGCCGCCGCGGGCCATCCCCGCCCGCCGGCCGCGGCCCGTCCCGACGATCTCTTTAGCTACCTGGCCAGCGAGGTGCTGGCGCAACAGGCGCGGCCGGTGGTCGAGTTCCTGCGCCAGACCGCGGTGCTGCGCGAGCTGAGCCCGGCGGTGTGCGGTTGCCTGACGGGAGGCCGGGGGACTGGAGGAACTGAGAGGATCTTGCAGGAGCTGCTGGAGAGCGGGCTGTTCGTGGTCAGCTTAGGCGAGGGGCATGCCCGCTATCATCCCCTGTTCCAGCAGTTTTTGTTGCACCAGTTGACCGCGGCCGAGGCGCAGGCCGCGCACCGCCAGGCCGCCGCCTGCTACCTGGCGCAGGAGCAGCCGGAGGAGGCGCTGCACCACCTGCTGGCCGGCCAGTCCTGGGATGAAGCCGCGCGGGTGCTGCGCTTGCTGGGCCAGGAGATGGTGCGCGCCGGCCGGCTGGACACGCTGGCCGCGGCCGTCCACGCGCTGCCCCCCGACGTGCTGGAGCGCCACCCGCCGCTGCTGGCCTATCTGGGCGACGTGGCCCGCCTGCACAGCCGTTTCAACGAGGCGCTGGGCTGGTATCAGCAGGCCGAAACCCACAGCCGCAGCCAGGGCGACCTGGCCGGCGCGGGCCAGGCGCTGCGCGGCCAGGCCCGCGTCTACCTGGACACGGTCAACCCCACGCAGGCCGAGCACCTGCTGCAAGAGGCGCTGCGCCTTTCCGACGGCCAGGAGGACCGCGAGACCCGCATCCGCCTGCTGGAGCTGCTGGCAGAGAACCGGCTCAACCTGGGCCGGCTGGAGGACGCCGAACGCTTCCAGATGCAGGCCGCCGGCCTGGCTGAAGAGGTCAGCAGCGAGGCCGAGCTGGCCGTGCGGGTGTTGATGCGCACCGGCCGGCTGAGCGAGGCGCGGCTGGTGCTGGAGGAGCGGGCCGAGGCCGAGCGCCACGCGCCGGTGCTGCGCCCGCGCGCCCACCGCGAGACGCTGCTGCTGCTCTCGCTGCTGCAGGCCTTTCAGGGCGACGGCGAGGCCGCGCTGCGCACGGCTATGGAGGGAACCGAGCGCGGCCGGGCGCTCAGCTCCCCCTTCATCACCGGCGTGGGCCATATGCGCCAGGGACACGCCTGGCTGCTCCAGCCCACGGCCGACGCGGCTGAGCAGGCCATTCGCTGTTTCCGCGACGCCATCGCCATCGCCGAGGACCTGGCCGTGCCGCGGCTCAAGGTGGAGGCCTTCTGGGGCCTCTGTCGCGCCCATGGCGTCAGCGGCAACCTGCCGGCCGCCGAGGCGGCCGCGGCTCAGGGCATGGGCATCGCCCAGCAGACCGGCGACGAGTGGGTCACGGCGCTGATTCGCCTGGCCATGGCCAGCAGCTACGTGCTGGCGGGTCGCCACGACGAGGCCGGCCCGCTGCTGGTCGAGGCCGCGGCCGCCTTCCGTGAGTGCAGCGACACCTTTGGCGAGACCGCCACCCGGCTGTGGCAGTGTCTGCACTGGCAGGCCATCGGCGACACCGCGCGGCTGGCCAGAGGGGTGGAGGATCTGCTGCGGCCGGCGCGGGATCACGGCTACGACTGGCTTTTCCTGCGCCCGACGCTGCTGGGTCCGCCCGACCCGCGGCGCGTTGTGCCGCTGCTCTTGCAGGCACGCGGCAACGAGCGCTTCCGCTCCTACGCCGCCAATCTGCTGGCTCGGCTGGGGCTGGCCCGGCTGGAGCTGCACCCCGGCTATCAACTGCGGGTGCAGACCCTGGGGCCGTTCGTCGTCTGGCGCGGCGCGGAGGCTGTGGCGGCCCACGAGTGGCGGCGCGACAAGGCGCGCCAGCTCTTCCAGTTGCTGCTCACCCGCCGCCAGCGGCTGCTGGAGCGCGACCAGATCGTGGAGCTGCTCTGGCCGGGGCTGGACGGCGAGACGGCCGAACGCGACTTCAAGGTGGCGCTGAGCACCCTCTACCGCGTGCTGGAGCCGGCCCTGCCCGCCCGCGCGCTTTCGGCCTACGTGCTGCGCGAGGGGACGCTCTACGGCCTGCGGCCTGGCGCAGACCTGTGGTTGGATGCAGACCAGTTCGAGCAGGCGGTGCGGGAAGGCGATCGGCTGGCGCGGCAGGGGGACGAGGGCTTCATCGACCGCTATCGGGCGGCGCTGACGCTGTACGGCGGCGATTTCTTGCAGGATTACCCCTACGACGAGTGGGCCAGCGAGGAGCGGGAGCGGCTGCTGGGGCTGTGGCTGCACGCGGCCGACCGGCTGGCCGCCGCGCTGGCCCAGCGGGCGCGCTGGCCGGAGGTCATCGACGTCTGCCAGGCCATCTTGCAGCGCGACGAATGCTGGGAGCAGGCCTATCGGCTGTTGATGCTGGCCCACGCCCGCCTCGGCAACCGCGCCCAGGCCCTGCGCACCTACGCGCGCTGCGTCGAACGCCTGCGGGAGGAGCTGGACGTGCCGCCGTCGGCCGCGACGGTGCGGCTATTTGAGGAGTTGCGGGTGGGGTGATGCAGGGCGGGCCTGAAACGCGTGTGTTGTCGCTGCCGCCATGATACGCTATAATACCGAACAGCGGTTACAGGTCGTTGCCATCTCGTCGGGAACGGAGGCGTACCGTGTTCATTCGCCGGCTGCTTTGGGATGATTATCGCGTCGAGCATATCGCACAACACGACATTGATCCTGACGAGGTGTGGGAAGTCTGCGAGGACCCCTTGCATGTTGCCCATCGTGAAGGCCACAACCGTTATCGCCTGTACGGCCAGACGGTGGACGGCCGCTATCTGTTCGTCGTGCTCGAGAGAGTCGAAGCCTCCTTGTTCCGGCCGATCACTGCCCGTGATATGACTGACGCCGAGAAACGTAACTTCCGGAGATTGCGAAAATGAAACGACTTGAAGTGCCTGAGTTTGCTACCTACGAAGACGAGGCCGCGTTTTGGGACAGCCTCGACACTGCCGATTTCATGGAAGACGACGGCGCCTGGTTTCACTTCGAGACGCCGACCAAGCGAGCCGTGCGCGTTGCCGTTCTACCCGACATCGCCGAAGCCTTAGCGCAGCGCGCCCGCGCTCAGGGCGTGTCCGTCGAGACGCTGGTCAATGTCCTTCTTGCTGAGAGCGTCAGCAAGCCGGTTGTCGCTGGCTGATCATCCCGTTAGGCCAATCGTGTCCCAAAGCCCTGTCACACAACAGCATTTCACCGCAATCATCGAACGGGACCCTGAAAGCAATTGGTTGGTTGGCTCGGTGGCAGAACTGCCCGACTGTTACACCCAGGCGCCGGACATGGCCAGCCTGGAAGTGAACCTGAGCGAAGCTATTCAGGTATATCTCGACACAGTCAGCACAACTTTCCAACCTGTGAGATAGAGCCGTGCAACGCGAAGCAGTCCTCGAAACCCTCAGCACCCACAAGCCAGAACTTTCGGCCAAGTACGGCGTCACGCGCCTGGGGATCTTCGGCTCAGTGGCGCGCAGCCAAGCTACCGATGCCAGTGATGTG